>RFLL01000217.1 GCA_003693905.1 Alphaproteobacteria bacterium | reverse complement strand
GGCAAAACCGAGGTCGCGGTCACCGGCAACCACCGCACCGGGACACAGCAAGTGCGGCAGGTGCCCGGCGATGAACGCCGCCAGGTGTGCGTCACGGGCGCGATCGGCCGACCCGATGTCGGCATGGATCAGGGCGAGCCTGCCGGCAAAGCGTTTCAGCGCCTCCGGCAGCGTGTCGTGAAAGTCGCCGAGGAACAGATGCGCCGCATCGGGAATGCAATCGGGATGGGCCGCAACCTCGCGGTCGAAAACGAAAATGTCGCGCCCGGGCAGGATTTCGCGCAGATGATCGTAGCTGCGCCCGTTGCCCAGCCCCAGCTCGAACACGGGGCCGGGGACGTCGCGGATCAGTTCTGCCGCGCGATCGAGGCAGGCGCGCTGGGCCTTCAGCCGCACGATGTTGAGGTCAAGCCGGCTCACTTCAGGTCGGGTCCGCCGCGTCGGGGCTGGTGCCGGTGCCGCAGCGCATCTTCATCAACTGTCCGATGGTCTGTTCCAGGCGATGGGCGAGCACGCGCATGAATTCGATCGCCATCTCGGGAAAATCGGTGACCATCCGGAAAAACAGGTCCTTGGTGATTTCGAGCACCGTCAGCTCGCTGGTGGCCACCACCGTCGCGGTGCGCGGGACATCGCACAGAATGGCGATTTCGCCGACGATGTCGTTGGGCCCCACCGTGGCCACGACCAGGGGGCCTTCTTCGGTTTCAATCACGACATCGGCGGTCCCGTCGATGATAATATAGGCCGAATCGCCGATGTCGCCCTGCTTGACCAGCGTCTGCCCGGCCGGAAACGTCAGTCGCCGGCTGGCGAAGCACATCAGCTTCAGCTTCGCCGGGTCGATGTTTGCGAACAGCGGGATCCTTCTCAGGACCGCAACTTCCTCATCAATGCTCATGACGCCTCTCTTTTACGCCGCTATTCGGCGGCGATCATCTTGTTCAGGGCCGAGCCCGGCTTGTTCAGTTCCGCGAACCGGCCCTGTTCGACGATGCGTTTGTCGCGCATCACCACGATCCGGTCGAAGTGCGCGCACGCGTCGGGTC
The DNA here is from genome assembly GCA_003693905.1 of Alphaproteobacteria bacterium. GTDB lineage: Bacteria > Pseudomonadota > Alphaproteobacteria > Kiloniellales > J153 > J153. The sequence continues at coordinate 2,046 of RFLL01000217.1, read as the reverse complement.
GTTGCAGGGCCCAGATGACCCCTTTGTCGGTGCAGTGCTTCAACACCCGCACCAGGATGCGGGCCTGAGCAAGCGCGTCCATCACGGCCAGGGCGTCGTTGACGACGAGGACGTCGGGTCGCTTGATGAGCGCCCGGGCAAGCCCGATCTTCTGCCGTTGCGCCGCGCTCAGGCGTTTGCCGCCGACCCCGACATAGTGGTCGAGACCGGCGATGACGACAATGCGGCGCAGGCCGAGATCGTCGAGAACCTCGGTCATCGCCCGCAGGACGATCTCTTCGGCCCGGGCGTGGCCGTAGGCGATGCGGCCGAACAGGATGTTGTCCTGAAGCGAGGCCGCCTCGTCATAGACGTCGGGGCGGTAGAACGCCACCGCGCCGGGATCCTTCCGCGCCACCTGTTCGGCCAGCATGGTGCGCGCCGCCACCACGCGCTGTTGCAGGGCTTCGTCGATGAGGCCGAGGCGATGGCGCGCTTCGACGTAATTGAACGGCAGGCGCATCAGGGCCCGGCGCTCTTCCTCGTCAAGCGTTTCGAGCCCCTGTTTCTCGATCTTGTTGACAAGGGCCCGGTACGTCGGCAGCTCGTCGGCTTCGATGAAGCTGTACTGTTCGAAGAACGGGTGCCCCGGTGGCAGATCGGCGAAGATCTCGACCATCGTACGGGCAATGGAAACGCCCATGTCGAGAATCGTGTCGACCAGCCCGGTCTGTTCCAGAACATCACGCATCAGCGGATTGTCGGCCAGCGCAGTGGGCGCGTATCCAGGTTTGCGCGGCGTACCGAACAACAGGTTTTCGGCCAGCGAGGCGTTGGGATTGTAGCGTTCGGGATCGAAGCGGACGATCAGCGACTTCGCGTCGTCCTTGGCCAGCCGGGCGGGCAGGGCGGCACGCGCCTTCAGGATCGCCTCGGCGATGTTCGGATGGCGTTCGGTATCGACGGTCAGGTCGAGACCGAAACGGAACACGTCGTCTTCCAGATCGACCAGGGAAAGAATCTCGATGATCCGATCGTCGATGTCCTCCGGCCCCGTGGCGCCCGCGGCGGCGTAATCGGTCCAGTCCGCCTCGATGTCGAACGGCGGGTTGCCGGCGCGCAGGGCCTCCTTGATCCACGCGGTGCGCTGCGCCGCCGCGCGGGCGTCTCTCTGCGGTGGGCGCACCGGCCTGTGGCGCAGGCTGTACAGGATGTTGTCGCGCACCGACAGCGGAAACAGATAAACGTCCTGGGCGACGAACCCGATGCGCCGTCCGCTCACCGCTTCCGGCAGGCCGTACAGATCATGGCCGTTGATCCACACGGTGCCCGACGTCGGTGTCAGCAGGCGCGCCAACGCCATCGTCAGATGATCCTTGCCGCTGTTGCCCGGGCCGATCACCGCCACGTGTTCGCCGCTGCCGGCGGTGAAGCTGATCGAGCGCAGCAGAGGCTCGCCGGTCTCGTCGAGCACCGTCAGCGCGGAGACGACGATGTCGCCGACAAGCGAAACGTCGTCCCTGGCGTCCGGGTCCTGCAGCGCCGGATCGAGAAGTGCACCAGGCGTGAACTGTTCGATCACCTGTTCATATTTGATCTGGACGTCGTTGCGGCGCTGTTCCCAGTCGATCAGTTCCTTGATCGGGCCGGGCAGGTCCTTGTAGGCGGCGATCACGGCAATCAACGCGCCGACATCGAGCTGGCCGCGGATGGCCAGAATCCCGCCGCCGGCGTAAAAGATGAACGGGGTGACCTGGGCGAGGAAGTTGTTCAGAAACTTGACGAAAAACTTGCGCTGAAAAATCTCGAAACGGATGTGGAAGATCCGTCCCAACCGCGCCGTCAGATCGGCGCGTTCGAAGTTGGAGGTGTCGTTGGCGTGGATCTCGACCGCACCTTCGACGATCTCCGCGACGCGCCCGGCCAGTTGCCGCGCCGTCAGTTGCCGTTGTCGCCCGAGGCGCAGGATCGGGATGCGCAGCCGCGGAATCACGGCCGCCTGCACCGCAACGATCAAGGCCGCGACCAGGCCCAGCCACACGTTCTGGACGATGATGAAGGCCATCG
>RFLL01000216.1 GCA_003693905.1 Alphaproteobacteria bacterium | reverse complement strand
GTTGCAGGACGACCTGTTCATTGGGGTGCATCTCGTGGACGACCGCTGGTTCGTCCGGCTCCGCGTCCGTGATCTCGGCTTCCACGACCGGCGTTGCGAGTTGCGGTTGGCGAGCGATCGTCAGGGCTGAGGTCGCGGTCTCGACTGGCGGGGCGGGCACGGTCTTGGCCAGTTCGGCGGGCACAGTCTCAGCCCGGGTATCGTCAATCGCAACCGTCTCGGCCTCAATGGCCTCCGATGGCGTTACAGTGGGCGGGTTTGGCAGGGATTCGCTCGAGACCTCGCTCGGTGCCACGGTCTCGGCCTCCGCCAGCTTGGGCACCGACGCCGCCAATGAGCCCGGCGCGCCGCCGGCCGGACTGAGCGAAACCTCGATTCCGCCGAACCCTGCGCTCTTGGCACCGGACTGTGGTGGCTGCCAGAGGATTGTGACCACGACTCCGGCATGGACCAGCACGGCGGCGGAGAGCGCCATCGCCCAATGCCGACCGGAGAGCCGCATCAGCCCCCCTCCGGCACGGTGAGCAGCCTGAGCCGCTCGACCCCCGCCTCGCGCAGGAGTTCCATGACGGCAACTACGCGCGTTGCCTCCGCCCGACCATCGGCCTTGAGCCGCACCCGGGGGGTGCCGGCGCCCACCAAGCGGTCTGAGACCGCAGCCTTGAGCGGCCCCTCCTCCATTACCACACCGTCGAGAGCCAATTGTCCATCGGCGCCGACTAGCACAAGTAATTCCTTTGTCTCGGCCGGCCCCTCGCTTGCCGAGCGCGGCGGCGTGATTTCGAACGGATCCGACGCGGCCAATCGTCCTGCCAGCATGAAGAAGATGAGCAGGAGGAAGACCACGTTGATGAGCGGCAGGATGCGTTCCTCCTCATTTCTCGTTCTCGGCCGTGGCGGCTGGATGCGCATGTCTTCTGCCTTACCGGATCGTGTCGCGAATGAGCGACATGTCGTTTATACCCGCTTCGGCAAGTCGATCGAGAACGGACACTACATCCTGCAGCGACACACGATCGTCGGGCTTAATGATGACGCGCTGGTGGGGCTTTTGCGCAAGGCGCTCGGAAAGGCGCTTCACGAGACCGTGCAGTGAAATCTTTTTGCCCGAGAGGCGCAGACCGCCGCGACGGATCTCGACCAGCAACGCGCCATCCAGCGTCGAGTCCATGGCGGCGGTCGCGGGCGCGCTCAGCTGGATGGAACGCCAGTCCAGGAAGCTCGAGGCCAGCATGAAGAAGACAAGCAAGATGAATACCACGTCGATCAGCGGCGTTAGGCTGATCAGCGCCCGGCGGCGTCCAGATCTATTCACCGGGCGCAACGGCTGCAGGGCGGAGACGTGCGAGTTCACGGCTATTATCCTCCTCGACGCGGTCAGTGAGTCCCCCGGTGAAAACCTGGGTGACGGCGCTCTCCATCTCGTGGCCGAGGCAATCGACGGTGCGCTCAAGCCAGTTGAGAACGGCGACGGTGGGAATGGCTACGGCAAGGCCGACAGCAGTGGTCAAAAGCGCCTCCCAAATACCACCTGAGAGGATCGCTGGATTAACCTGGTTGCCCGCCTGCTCAAGTCGCTGGAAGGCCTCGATCATTCCTAACACCGTGCCGAACAGACCCAGGAGCGGTGCCAATGACGCGATGACTTCGAGGGGACGCAGGTACCTGCGCAGCTCATGCAAAAGGTCGGCGCCAACCCGGGCCACCTCCTCGCGTACCGTTGCCTCCGCGAGGTCGCCGCACAACTGCCCGCGAATGGCAAGCGCAAGGACTTCGGCTGTCGGGTTGCGCGCGCCGGCAAGCAGGTCGAGGGCTTCGCTGCTGCGACCAGCGCGGTGGAAGGCTAGCGCTTCACGCGCCGTTCGCCTATCGCCGACCCGAACGGCACGAAACTGGTAAAACTTCAGAAGGGTGATCGCGAGCGCGACAATCGACATGGCGAGCAGGATGGCGACCACCGGCCCGCCAAGCTGAAGCACCGAAAGGACAGTGCCGATAAAGCCGTCCGGCGGCGTGGCGGGGATGCTGTTCAAACCAGGTGATGCGGCGGTTTCATGCACTGGAGTTTTCCTCTATGCGCAAACGTGTGGCTCACCAAGTTCTTAGGGCTCGAATTCCCTACTTGTTGAGTTCCACGTGTAGGCCGTTGCCTTTGGCGCCAACGGTGGAAACCATGAGTATCGAGCAAACGGCTAACGAACCGAGGTGATTCATTGCGCGACAGGCCCGAAGAGCGTTTTTCGCGGCGCGACTGGAAATTTTGGTCGTGCTCGGGCGATGAGCACGCGCGGTGGCGCGGCACGTTCGAAGGCAAGCGGCAACACTGAAGATCGAAAATCTGGCAGCCACGAGAACGGCAATGGGGGTCAGATTGCTCGACGCGACGATACCCTGATCCATGTTGTGCTGCCGATTAGATGGCAATGACATGTGGACATCCTCGGGTTGGATGGCGTGTGATGCTGACCGACAGGTCGAAGGCGTGGTGGACCATCGCCTCCGTCAGCACCTCGTCCGGCGTGCCTTCGGCGGCAATACGCCCAGCGTGCAGAACCACGATCCGGTCTGCATACATGGCCGCCAAGTTGATATCGTGCAGGATCGTCATCACGCCGATTCCGCGTTCGGCAGCTCGGCGCGCCGTCTCAAGGATCGCGTGCTGGTGGGCCAGGTCGAGGCTGGAGGTCGGCTCGTCGAGGAGGAGGTAGCGACCGACGGAATGACCATCTCGTTCCGAGAAATCAATTTGTGCGAGAATGCGGGCCAACTGGACGCGCTGCCGTTCGCCCCCTGAGAGAGTGGTGTAAATGCGGTCGGCAAGATGAACGGACTCGGTTTCTGCCAGTGCCGCCTTCGCGACCGCCAAGTCCTTCTCACGGCTGCTGACGCCGGCGTGGGGCGAGCGTCCGAGCAGCACCACTTCCAAAACACGGAAGGAAAAGGCCAGCTCCGAGTGTTGAGGCAGCACCGCCCGCTTCCGGGCCAGCGCCTGCGGCGACCATTTGGACAAAGGTCGATTTTCGAGGCTTGCACATCCTGTGCGCGGCGCGAGGGCGCCGGAAAGAACGGCGAGGAGCGTCGACTTTCCGGCGCCGTTCGGGCCCAGAACAGCGACGACCTCTCCCGGCTCGACCGAAAATGAGACACCTTGGAGAACGGTGGATTGACCGAGATCAACTCGGATGTCGCGGAGCTGCAGCATCACCACCCTCCCAAGGAACGCCGGCGAAGCAGGAGCCACAAGAAGAAAGGCCCGCCGACGCAGCTGGTCAGGATGCCGATGGGCAACTCGGCGGGTAATACGACGGTGCGCGCGGCCAGATCGGCGACCAGCATCAAGCCGGCCCCTAACAGGATGGACGCCGGCAACAGGATTCGATGGTCGGGCCCGATCGTGAGACGCACCAAGTGCGGGACCACCAGCCCGACGAAGCCGATGACGCCGGTGAGTGCGACGGAGGCGCCGGTGGCCAAGGCCGCGAGGATGACGATGAAACGCTTGGTACGCTCGACATGAAAGCCGAGATGAAGCGCTTCTTTCTCTCCGAGGAGCAGGGCATTGAGATGCCGTGCGAACAATGGCAGCGCCACGATGGCCGATGCGATGAACGGTATGGCCGGGAGCATCGTTGCCCAGGTGATCCCGCCAAGGCTTCCGAGCAGCCAAAAGTTCAGGTCTCGAAGCTGCTGATCGGTGCTGATAAAGACCAGCAAGCCGATGCCTGCTGAGGCGATGGCGTTGAGGGCTACGCCGGCCAGCAGCATGGTGGCAACGTCGGTTCGGCCGTCGCGATTGGCGATCCTGTAAACGAGTAGGGTCGTCAGCAAACCGCCGGTAAAGGCGGCGATCGGCAGCAGGAAGGGCGCGATAGTGGATGAAATTGAGGTCGCGAGACCGGCACCGAGGACGATAACGCCGACCGCTGTGAGAGCCGCGCCGGTCGAGACGCCGATCAGTGCGGGATCGGCCAAGGGATTGCGGAACAATCCCTGCAGTGAGGCGCCTGAAACGGCGAGGGCAGCGCCTGCAAGCATTCCGAGACACGCCCTTGGCAGCCGAATAGCAAGCAGGACTGCCTCCTCGCGGTGCCCAAAATCCCACGGCAATTCGAAACCAAGAGCATCAGCGACGATGGCGAGGACTTGCCCCGGTGAAATGGGCACCGCGCCCCAGCCGACTGAGAGCAGGAACGCCAGTGCCAACAATCCCCCAAAGCCCCACAGGACGGCCACTGCGCGGCGCTGGCGCCCGGCGGCGACCCTCATGATCTCGGTGGCAGTAGCGGTGCTCATGGATGGTACCTTTTCTCCGGTCACCGTTCATTGCGTTTCCGCACGCAGAGTGATTCCCGGATGGAGGCGTTTGGCGAGTTGCTCGATCGCGGAACCGGTCCGAGGCCCGAAACCGAGCAACAGGAGACCGTCCATAGCCACGACGCGGCGGCTTTGTCCCGCTGGAGTCAATGCGATCTCCGGAATGTCGAACAGCCCCTTCTCACCACCGAGTAGCCTCAACGAACGG
>RFLL01000215.1 GCA_003693905.1 Alphaproteobacteria bacterium | reverse complement strand
TCGTCGAGCTTGAGCCGGCCCTGTTCGTAAAGCGCAACCAGGTTCGGAATCCCGGTCTCCAGATGGGTCGACCCCATCCTGCTGCCGACGATGTGCTGAGCGGCGGCGGCGAACTCGGCAACCTCGAACGACGCCTTGACGCCGAGTGCCGGCATGCCGACGACGACCAGGGTTCCGCCCCGGCGCAGCAGTGCAAAGCTCCGTTCGATCGCCGGTGCATTGCCGACAGTCACCAGTACGTAATCGGCGCCGCGGCCCCGGGTCAGCGCCGCAACCGCCGCAGGCACATCCTCGGCGTTCGGGTCGATCGCATGGGTGGCCCCGAAGCGACGGGCCACAGCCCGTTTGTCGGGCGCTGGATCGATGGCGATGACCGGATCAGCACCGCACAGGGCCGCGCCCTGAAGGCTGTTCAACCCGACGCCGCCGGTGCCGATGACCACCACGCTGCTGCCCGGCGGCACCCGGGCGGTGTGGACCACGGCCCCGAAACCGGTGATAACTCCGCAGGCGAGCAAAGCGGCGCTGTCAAGCGGCATCGTCGCCGGCACTGGCACCACCTGGGACTGATCGACGACGACCTGCTCGGCGAAGGCGCCGGTGCGCAGGCCCTGGGCGACCGGCGCCCCGGTACGGTCGCGCAGGCGGCTTTCCCGGTCGAGGGCGAAGCTCGCTTCGCACAGGTGCGGCGCCGCCCGCACGCAGTAGAAACACATCCCGCAGGCGCGCAACAGCGACACGATAACGGGATCGCCGACGGCAACACGGGTGACACCGGGACCAAGCGCCGTAACCAGGCCGGCCGCTTCGTGGCCGTAGACCGCCGGCAGATCGCCGCCCCATGCCCCGGCGATGTAATGGATGTCGCTGTGGCAGATGGCGCACGCCGCTATCTGCACCGTCACTTCGCCGGCCTGCGGCGGGTCGATTTCCAGATCCTCGATGACGAGCGGCGCGTTGAACGCCCGGCACACGGCGGCTTTCACGTCCGGCGGCTCCCTTGCCCGTTCGCCCGCGGTCGAAACGCCCGCAGTTCAAAGCACGCCGCCGGCACCCGCCATCGCGAATGCGACGCTTTCGATTTCGATTTGCACGGGGCCGCGCCGCCAGGGCCCGGCGCGGCCTCGGTCACAGCGGCCGGTCGTGCATTTCCAGGTGCAGGGCTTCGCCGGTATAGGGATGGGCCGCCGCCACCGCCTCGTCGAGCTCGACACCCAGACCCGGCGCGCGCGGCGGAATGATGTAGCCGTCCTGCCACTGGATCGGCGTCTTCAGGATCTCGGCATGAAAGCCGCCCCAGGTCTCGATCCCTTCCTGAATCAGGAAATTGGGGCTGCACGCGCACAGTTGGATGTTGGCCGCGCCTTCGATCGGGCCGCAGTAGAGATGCGGTGCGATCTGGACGTAGTGGGCCTCGGCCATGGCGGCGATCTTTTTGGCCTCCAGAAGGCCGCCGACACGCCCCAGGGCCATTTGCAGGATCGCCGCTGCGCGGGCTTCGAGCACGCGGGCGAATTCATGCTTGCCGACCAGCCGTTCACCGGTGGCGATCGGGATCCGGGTGGCCCGCGCCACCTCGGCCATCGCGGCGACGTTTTCCGGCGGCACCGGTTCCTCGAACCACAGCGGATCGTAAGGCTCCAGCCGCCGCGCCAGGCGGATCGCTCCGGCCGGGGTCATCTGCCCGTGGGTACCGAACAGAATGTCGCATTTGTCGCCCACCGCCTCGCGGACGGTACGCACGAAGCGCTCGGAACGGGCCAGAGCTTCGAGCGAAAGCTGACGCGGATCGAACGCCGTATAGGGACCGACGGGATCGAACTTGACTGCCGTGAAGCCCTGCGCCACCAAGGCCGCCGCCTTTTCCGCCGCCGCGTCGGGATCGGTATAGACGCGCGTGTCGTCGGGATCGGCCGGATCGGGATAGAGATAGGTATAGGAACGCAACCGTTCGTGCACCTGGCCGCCGAGCAGCTCGTAGACCGGCTTGTCGAGCGCCTTGCCGATGATGTCCCAGCACGCCATCTCGACCGCGCTCAGGACCGCCATCAGCGAGGTGTCGGGGCGTTGGGTATAGCCGCTGGAATAGACCACCCGCCACAGGCATTCGATCTTGAACGGATCGGCGCCGATGACGTGACGCCCGCACACGTCGGCGATCATGTGCTCGACGACCCGGGGGTGGAACGGAATCGAATAGGCTTCGCCGATCCCTTCGATGCCGTCATCGGTGATCAGCTTGAGAAAGATCCAGTAGCGACCGCCGTAATGGGGTGGCGGGTTGGCGACGACATAGGTCCTGGCATCGGCGATCTTCATGGCCGCCATTGTTCGCCCGGAGCCGCGCCGCCGGCAAGTGGTAACAGGGATCGGCGATGATTTTCTCTTCGGCGGAGAATGCTTTAAAGTTCCACCCATGATGGAAGCCAACCCCTGCAAGATCACCCCAATGGAGCCGGATGACGGCAGCGACCTGATCGCCCGCCTGGAAGCCGTCGTCGGACGCCGCGGCCTCGTTACCGACCTGGCGGAGATCGCCCCGCACGTGGTCGAGCTGCGCGAACGCTATCGCGGCCGCACGCCGTGCGTGGTCAAGCCGGCTTCGACCGAAGAGGTGGCCGCCGTGGTGCGCCTGTGTGCCGCCGCACGCGTCCCCATCGTTCCTCAGGGCGGCAATACCGGCCTCGTCGGTGGCGGCATTCCCGACGAGACGGGCCGCGCCATCGTGGTCAACATGACGCGCATGAACCGGATCCGGGCCATCGACGCGGCCAACGATACGATCACGGTCGAGGCCGGATGCGTCCTGCGCCAGGTGCAGGAGGCGGCCGAAGGCGCCGGGCGCCTGTTCCCACTCAGCCTCGGGGCCGAAGGCTCGTGCCAGATCGGCGGCAATCTGTCGACCAACGCCGGCGGCATTCAGGTGCTGCGCTACGGCAACATGCGCGAACAGGTGCTCGGCCTCGAAGTGGTGCTGCCCGACGGGCAGGTATGGAACGGCCTGCGCGGCCTGCGCAAGGACAACACCGGGTACGACCTGAAGCAGATGTTCATCGGTGCCGAGGGGACGCTTGGCATCATCACCGCCGCGGTGCTGCGCCTGCAACCGCTGCCGCGGCACAAGGCAACGGCCTTCGTCGCGGTGCCGGACCCGGCCGCCGCCGTTGCCCTGCTCGGCCACATGCGTGCCCACGCCGGCGAGACGATCACCAGCTTCGAGCTCATCCCGCGCATCGGGCTGGAGATGACGCTGCGCCATGTGCCCGATACCCGCGATCCGCTGGCCCGGCCCCACGACTGGTACGTGCTCATCGAATTGTGGTCGTCACGCGCCGAGGATGACCTGACGGCAACGCTGGAGCACGCGCTTGGCGCGGCGTCCGAGGCCGGACTTGTGGACGATGCCGCCCTTGCCACCAGCGCCGCCCAGGCGGAAGCGTTCTGGCGCATCCGCCACGGTATCTCCGAAGCCCAGCGCCCCGAAGGCGGCTCGATCAAGCACGACGTCTCGGTCCCGATCTCGGCGATCGCGACCTTCATCGAGCGCGCCTGCGCCGCCGTCACGGCGATGATTCCGGGGGCACGGCCGGTGCCCTTCGGCCACATCGGCGACGGCAACATCCATCTCAACATCAGCCAGCCGATCGGCGGCGACCGGGCCGCGTTCCTCGCCCGCTGGGAAGAGGTCAACCACGTGGTCCACGACATCGTCGCCGAACTCGGCGGCTCGATCAGCGCCGAACACGGCATCGGCCGCATGAAGGTGGCGGAAATCACCCGCTACAAGACGGCGGTGGAGATCGACCTGATGCGCCGGATCAAGGCCGCGCTCGATCCCGACGGGCTCATGAACCCGGGCCGCGTGGTACCCGGAAGCTGACGCCTGCAGTGGTCATTACCCGCGCGGGGCGGGCATGAAGCCCATGAGCTGCACCAGCCGGCCGTCGGCGAGCGAGGTTCCGAACGGAGCCCCGGCCGAGTGCCACAGCCATGGCCGGTACAGAATCAGACGATTGAAGCGCATGGGCACGGTCATCAGATGCGCCCACTTGGTCGGATCGTTGCCGTCCTGGCGCAGCAGATCGGCGATGCTGGGCTGGCCGTAGGCATGCAGTTCCGCCTCGGTGAGCGGCGTGCGATCGGAGTCGAGGACGCGGTGACGATAAAACTCGGTGCCCCCTTGGCACTGCTCGGGCAGGTTCAGATAGACGACGCCGACCCAGCTCAGCACGGAAGGATCGACGTGCACCATGTAGCGTCCCTGCTCGCCGGCCAGAGTGATCCGGAAACGCCCGTGCGAAGCGCTCGGATTAGGGCAGCCGGTCACCGGCTCGCCCACGATCCGCGAAACGATTTCGTTCAGCCCCGGCGGCAACAGGCGCTCGCGCGAGTTGCGCCCCGGGAAGGTCCGCGGGCCGCTGACCTCCGGATACGCGCAATCGAGCGCGAGGCGCCGAACCTCGTGCGGATCGGGATAGAACTCGTCGATGACGATCAGGCTCTGATACACGCGCCCCGTACGGCCGGGCTCTTCGGACCGGCCGTTCCCTCTTCCACGCGGACGTTTATCGGGCGCGACAACGCGCCGCCGGCACGCTACAACGAAACCGCAGCAAAGCGCCAGTGCCGGCGCGCGATTGCAGTGTGCGAACGAGCTTGCGAGGCAGCGCGTCCATGACCGACACCCGTACCCCGCCGCGTGGTGACAATCTGCGCACCGGCGGACAGATCCTAGTCGACCAACTGAGCATCCACGGCGTCGACATGGCCTTCGGCGTGCCCGGGGAGAGCTATCTGGCGGTGCTCGATGCGCTCCACGACGTGCCGCAGATTCCCTACGTGATCTGTCGCCAGGAAGGCGGCGCCGCAATGATGGCCGAAGCCTATGGCAAACTGACCGGACGGCCCGGCATCTGCATGGTCACGCGCGGCCCCGGCGCCACCAACGCCAGCGCCGGCGTCCACATCGCGGCCCAGGATTCGACGCCGATGATCCTGCTGATCGGTCAGGTCGGCCGCACCATGAGGGGACGCGAAGCGTTCCAGGAAATCGATTACCGGCAGATGTACGGCAGCATCGCCAAGTGGGCGGCCGAGGTCGACGACCCGGCGCGGATCCCCGAGATGGTGGCCCGCGCGTTTGCGACCGCAACCGCCGGGCGGCCCGGCCCGGTGGT
>RFLL01000214.1 GCA_003693905.1 Alphaproteobacteria bacterium | reverse complement strand
TCGGCACACAGGCGCTTCATCTCTTCGCCGATGGGGCCGAGCACGGCCACAGCGACCTCGGTCAGGGCCGTCTTGAAGGTGGAAAACTGCGCTCCGGCGAACTCTTCCAGCACCGCAGCCAGCGGTTTGTCGCTCAGCGCCGCATAGATGCTGAGCAGATTGAAGGCCTCGGGGCGGGTGGCGCGCACCTCCTCGGGCAACGCCCCGGTCTCGTCGAGAACCTCCGGCCCCGGCAGCAGGTCGGGATCGCTGGTCGCCTTGCGGATCTTTTTGGCGATCTCGTCGGGCCCGTCGGTCATGTTGATGCGGCTGAGGTCGGAAGGGTCCGACTTGCTCATCTTCCTGGTGCCGTCGCGCAGCGACATCACCCGCGTCGCGGTGCCGAAGATCAGCGGCTCGGGCAGCGGGAACAGATCGACCCCGTAGTCGTTGTTGAACTTCTGGGCGATGTCGCGGGTCAGCTCCAGGTGCTGCTTCTGGTCCTCGCCGACCGGCACGTGGGTCGCCTTGTAGGCCAGAATGTCGGCCGCCATCAGATTGGGATAGGCATAAAGGCCGACGCTGGCGTTTTCACGGTGCTTGCCGGCCTTCTCCTTGAACTGGGTCATGCGGTTGAGCCAGCCGAGACGGGCCACGCAGTTGAACACCCAGGCCAGCTCGGCGTGGGCCGAAACCTGGCTCTGGTTGAAGATGATGCATCGCCTGGGGTCGATGCCGGCGGCCAGATACGCCGCCGTCACCTCGCGGGTATGGGCGGTCAGATCGCGCGGCTCCTGCCAGACCGTGATGGCGTGCATGTCGACGACGCAGTAGATGCAGTCGTAGTCGTCCTGCAACGCGACGAAGTTCTTGATCGCCCCCAGATAGTTCCCGAGGTGCAGATTGCCGGTGGGCTGAACGCCCGAGAAAACGCGACGCATGAACATCGACTCCGGGGTCAGGGATCTTCCGCCACCGCGCGGCCGCCGGGTGCGGCCGGCTGTCGGCGGGCGCGGTTATCGCGCCCCGCCTCTGCCCGGTCAAGGGGGCGCACGAAAGAAGCACGGACAAGAGGCGGCGTGCACCTACGAACGCGCCGGTCCGCCGGACCGGCGCATCAGCAGCCCCAGGTCGGCCCGCTCAAGCGCCCCCAGCATCACCGCCAGCACGCCGTAGGCGCTCAGGCCGCCGGCAACCAGCATGGCCAGCGCCGCTATCCGCCACACCGGCGCGGCCTCGAACCACGGCGCCAGCGCACTGTGCGCCAGCCACAGCACCGCGCCCATGGCCACGCTGGCCGCGACGATGCGCGGCAGACGTGCCCGCAGGCGCGCGTCGAGCACCAGAAACCGGCGCCGGTGAAGGGCCGCGGCCAGCAGCCCGGCATTGAGCCACGCCGCCAGTGACGTCGCCAGCGCCAGACCGACGTGGCGCAACGGCCAGAACAGAATCAGGCTGAGCACGATATTGGCCACGACACCGGCCGTCGCCATCTTGAGCGGCCGCACGGTGTCCTCGCGGGCGAAGAACGCCGGTTGCAGCACCTTGACCAGGACGAAGGCCGGCAGGCCGAAGGCATAGGCCGCCAGCGCCCACGCCGTGGCCGCGGCCGCGGTGCGATCGAAGGCGCCGCGTTCGAACAGGACGACGATGATCGGCTCCGCGATCACCAGAAGCGCGGTGGCCGCCGGCACAGTCAGCAGCAGGCCCAGTTCCAGCCCGCGGTTGAGGCTGTGCATCGCCTCCGCCTCGGCACCGGCACGCAGTTTGCGCGCCAGGTCCGGCAACAGCACAATCCCCAGCCCGATGCCGATCAGGCCGAGGGGAAGCTGATACACCCGGTCGGCGTAATAGAGATAGGACACAGCGCCGGCCTGGAGCGAGGCGATGATGGTGCCGACCACCAGATTGACCTGCATCGCCCCGGCCGACAGTATCCCCGGCACCATCAGCCCGAGCAGCCGCCGCACCGCCGAGCTCAGGCGCGGGCGCGGCAGGTGCAGATCCATGCCGGCCCGGCGGCAGGCGGCGACCAGCAACAGAAACTGCCCGATCCCGGCCACCGCGACGCTCCAGGCCATGACGTGCCCGGGGCGCCCGGTGACCGGCAGCACCACCGTCAGGGCGAGAATGAACAGGACGTTGAGCAGGATCGGCGCCGCCGCCGCCGCGGCGAAACGATAGAGCGCATTGAGCACGCCACCGAGCAGCGCCACCAGGGCCATGAACAGAAGGTAGGGGAAGGTGATCCGGCTGAGCTGCACCGCCAGCTCGAACTTGGCCGGATCGGCGGCGAAGCCGGGCGCCAGCAGATGCATCAGCCACGGCATCGCGGCCATCGCCACCGCGCACATCACCAGCAGTGCACTCAGCAGCACCGACAGCGCCTCTTCGGCAAAGGCGCGCGCAGCGGCGCGACCCTCCTGCTCCAGCCGGCGCGCGAACAGCGGCACGAAGGCGGCGTTGAACGCCCCCTCGGCGAACAGGCGCCGAAACAGGTTGGGCAGCCGGAAGGCGACGAAAAAGGCGTCCGCCACCGGCCCGGTCCCGACCGCCGCGGCGATCAGAATGTCGCGAACGAAGCCGAGAATGCGGCTGATTCCGGTATAGCCGCCGACGGTGGCAAGCGATCGCACAAGAGACATGGGATACCGATTTCGAGGACTTCGACGCGGTCGGCAACAGGCGACGGAGACGACGCCGCTAGAGCACTAGACCATCGCGGCGGCGATGGGAAGGGTGCGTCGCCCGCGCCCTTTCAGGGCGATGCGACCGGGCGCCGGGGCCGCGCGGCGGCGCTTTTCGGTTTCTTCTGCGCATTTTCCGCCGCCTCGGCGTTTTCCAGCACCTCGAGAAGACGTTTCTGAATCCGCTTCAGGCGCGCCGGCGCCTCGATCTTGCTGCCGAGCGCGTCCTGCACGTAGAACACGTCGACCGCCTGCTCGCCGAAGGTGGCGATGCGCGCGCCGTGGATCATCAGATGCAGGCGGGTCAGCGCCAGTGTCAGCTCGTAGAGCAGGCCGGGACGATCGCGGCCGTTGACTTCGATCACCGTGGCGCTGGCGCTGGCCTTGTTGTCGATGAGCACCCGCGGGCGCACCTTGAACACGCGCAGGCGGCTCGGAAACGGCGCCCGGCGCGCGGCCAGCGTCTGATCAGGACGCAGACGGCCCGACAGCGTCTCCTCGATCGCCGCCGACAACCGGGCCAACTGCTCGGGCCGATCGAAACGGCCGCCGTGGGCACCGCGGACGTAGAACGTATCCAGCGCCATGCCATTGGCCAAGGTGAAGATGCGCGCGGCATCGATGGTCGCACCGGCCACCGCCATGGCCCCGGCGATGCGGCTGAACAGCCCGGCATGGTCGGCGGTGTAGACGGTGACCTCGGTGACCTCGCGGTAGCGGTCGAAACGGGCCTCGACGCTGAGCGGCGCCCGGGCCTGCTCCGCCCGGCGCACCAGATGCGCATGGCGCACGTGGGTTTCGTGATCGACCGACAGCCAGTACGGCCCGTAGCCGCGCGCCAGATGGGCTTCGACCTCGGCCTGCGGCCAGTCGGCCAGCGCCGCCCGCAGCGCCGCCTTGGCCTCTTCGATGCGCGCGGTGCGGTTTTCCTCGGCCACCGCCCCCGACAGCACCTCTTCGGCGCGCCAGTAGAGGTCGCGCAGCAGCGCCGCCTTCCAGGCGTTCCACACGTTGGGGCCGACGGCGCGGATGTCGGCCACCGTAAGGACCAGCAGCAAACGCAGCCGCTCCGGCGAGCGCACCAGGGCGACGAAATCGCGGATCGTCTGCGGATCGGCGAGATCGCGTTTGAACGCGGTCTCCGACATCGCCAGATGGTGACGCACCAGCCACGCCACGGTTTCCGTCTCCTCGGCACTGAGACCCAGACGCGGGCACAGCTTGTGGGCGATGCGCGCGCCGATCTCGGAATGATCCCCGCGGCGACCCTTGGCGATGTCGTGCAGCAGAACCGCAAGATAGAGCACCCGGCGCGACACCACCTTGTGTACGACCTCGCTGGCGATCGGCACTTCGTCCCTGAGCAGGCCGCGCTCGATCCTGTGCAGGATGCCGATGGCGAAGATGGTGTGCTCGTCCACCGTGTAGTGGTGGTACATGTTGAATTGCATCTGCGCGACGACGCGCCCGAAATCGGGGATGAAGCGACCGAACACGCCGGCTTCGTTGAGGCGGCGCAGGGTGGTTTCCGGATCCCTTGGCGAGGTCAGCATGTCGAGAAACAGACGGTTGGCCTCGGGATCGGCGCGCACCGTGCGGTCGATGTGCTTCAGGTTGCGGTCGATCCAGCGCAGCGCCTGCGGATGAATGTCAAGGTCATGCTTCTGCGCGACGTGAAAGATGCGCAGCATCTGCACCGGTTTTTCGGCGAACACGTCCGGCTTCCGGACGGTAAGGCGATCGCCTTCGAGGCGGAAGCCTTCGAGCGAGCGACGCGCGCGCAGCACCGGCAGGCGGAAGCGCGAGCGGCGATTGTGCTCCGCCTCCAGCGCGGCACAGAACACCCGCGTCAGGTTGCCGACGTCCTTGGCGACCAGGAAATAATGCTTCATGAAGCGTTCGACCGCCCGGGTTCCGGCGTGGGTGGTGTAGCCCATGCGCGGCGCGATCGCGTGTTGCAGATCGAAGGTCAGGCGTTCCTCGGGCCGGCCGGTCAGATAGTGCAGGTGACAGCGCAGAGTCCACAGATACTCCTGCGCCTTGGCGAAGCGACGCACCTCGGCACGGGTGAAGACGCCGCGCCCGATCAGGGCCTCGATGTCGTCGACCCGGTAGAGGTATTTGGCGATCCAATAGAGGGTGTGCAGGTCGCGCAGCCCCCCCTTGCCTTCCTTGATGTTGGGCTCCAGCGAATAGCGCGAGCCGCCGTGGCGTTCGTGGCGGCGCGTGCGTTCGGCCAGCTTGGCCTCGATGAACCGGGTCGCCCCCTTGGCGTGCACCACCTCGCTGCGAAAACGGTTCTGAAGAGTGCGGAACAGATCCGCTTCGCCCCACAGCCAGCGCGCTTCAAGCAGGCTGGTGCAGACCGTCAGATCGGCACGCGCCAGACGGATCACCTCGTCGAGGGAGCGCACCGCATGGCCGACCTTGAAGCCCAGGTCCCACAGAAAATAAAGCGTCTCTTCGATCACCTGCTCGCTGCGCGGCGTGATCTTGTAGGGCAGCAGGAACATGAGATCGATGTCCGACTGCGGTGCCAGTTCACCGCGGCCGTATCCGCCCAGCGCCACCAGCGACAGAATCTCCCCCGCCGAGGGGTTGGCCAGCGGGTAAAGGCGTTCGCTGACGTGGTCGTAGATGACCCGGATCACCTCGTCGGTCAGCGCGCACGTCTCGCGCGCCACCGCGCGCCCGGTGCCGCCGGCTTCGAAACGGCGGCGGATGTCGGCACGCCCGGCCTGAAGCGCCTCCTTGAGGACGGCCAGAACCGGTGCGCGCCCGTCGCCCGCGGCGGCCGCGGCGGCCACCGCGGCACGCAGGTCGGCAGGCGCGGGGGTCGCCGGGGTGCAGGTGCGATCCCCGTTGCGAGGCTGAGCGGTCTGGCGCATCCCTTCCGGCATGGCTTTCAGATTGCGCCGCGCACCGCCCCTGGCAAGGGAATTCTTGTCCCAGGGCGGCCTGTAACCCGGCCGTCGGCGCCCCCATGTGTCATGGCATGAGCAATGCCCGCCCGGCTCCCCGGACCCCGACCGCACGCCGGCCGCGGCGGTGCCGGTCCATCGCCTGTGCGACCGGGCTCGTCCTGGCCAACCTTCTCGCCGGCTCCGGTGGATGCACCCCCGCCCCTACGGTGACGACACCGGCGTTGCCGGGCGGTCTCATGGCGGCGCACGCAAGCCTCGCTGCGCCGCCGGCAACGGCGGTGGACGTGTTTCTCGACGACATCCCGCCCGGCCGGCGCATCACGGCGGTCGTCCTGATCGACCCGGCGGGCCGCTCCCATGCGGCCGAAATCATGACTCCGATCACACGCGAGCGCGCCCGCGGCGGCGGATTGCGCCCGACGATCGGCATCGGCGTAACCGGCGGCACGTCGAGCGGCATCAAGCCGTCGATCAGCCTCGGCCTGCACGCCACCGGCGGCACGGTCGATCACAGCCGGGCGTTGCGCGCCCGGGTGCCGATCCCCGATCCGGCGGCGTTTCTGCGCACCGCCGCGCGCTGGCGCATCGGTGTCGACTTCATCGACGTGACCGGCGAAGCCCGCCATCTGAGCTTTCCGGTCGCGCCGCGTCAGTCGCGGGCCAGCAACGCGCGCAATTCGTAAAGTAGCTCCAGCGCGGCGCGCGGTGTCAATTCATCGGGATTGATGTCCGCCAGACGCGCTTCGAGCGGCGAAGGCGCGCCCGCCGCCGGCGCCGTGCGCGGCACGGCAACGGCGGAGAACAGCGGCAGATCGTCGGCCAGACGGGTCAGCGCGCCGGCCTGCTCGCCCTGTTCCAGCAGCCGCAGGACCTCCTCGGCGCGGGCGACGACGGCCGGCGGCAACCCGGCCAGACGGGCCACATGGATGCCGTAGGAGCGGTCGGCGACGCCGGGGGCGACCTCGTGCAGGAACACGACCTCGCCCTGCCATTCCTTGACCCGCATGGTGTGACAGGCCAGCGCCGGCAACTTGCCCGCCAGATGCGTCAGCTCGTGGAAATGGGTGGCGAACAGGGCCCGGCAGCGGTTGACCTCGTGCAGATGCTCGACACAGGCCCAGGCGATCGACAGGCCGTCGAAGGTGGCGGTGCCGCGGCCGATCTCGTCGAGGATGACGAGCGCACGCGGGCCCGCCTGATTGAGGATGACCGCGGTTTCCACCATCTCGACCATGAACGTGGAGCGCCCGCGGGCCAGATCGTCGGCGGCACCGACACGGCTGAACAGGCGGTCGACGACGCCGATGGTGGCGGCTTCGGCCGGTACGAAGGCACCGATCTGGGCCAGCACCGCGATCAGCGCGTTCTGGCGCAGGAACGTGCTCTTGCCGGCCATGTTGGGGCCGGTGACAAGCCACAGACGATGGTCCGGAGCGAGATCGCAGTCGTTGGCGACGAACGCACCGGCCTGATCGCGCGCCAGCGCCGCCTCGACCACCGGATGGCGGCCGCCGACGATATGAAACGCCGTCGAATCGTCGACGCGCGGCCGGCACCAGCGCCCCTCGACCGCCACTTCGGCCAAGGCGGCGGCCACGTCGAGTTCGGCCAGCGCCGCGGCAGTCGCCGCGATCGGCGTGCCGCGCGCGGTGACCTCCGCGACCAGATCGTCGAAGGCCTGCAATTCGAGGGCCAGCGCCTTGTCGGCGGCGCCGGCGATCTTGCGTTCCAGTTCGCCCAGTTCGACCGTGGTGAAGCGCACCGCACTGGCCAGGGTCTGGCGATGGATGAACGGCGCGC
>RFLL01000213.1 GCA_003693905.1 Alphaproteobacteria bacterium | reverse complement strand
GCGGCACCGGTCTTGGCCTGGCCATTTCGCGCCAGATTGTCGAGTATCTGGGCGGGCGCATCTGGGTCGAGGATGCGCCGGGCGGTCGCGGCGCTGCGTTCTGCCTTACGCTGCCGGTGCGCCCGGTCGCGACACCGGTCGATGCATCGGCGCGCGCAACGGCGTGAGCGCACCGAATTCAGGAAATTTCAAGGACCCGGGGAATCGTCGGTGCAATCGCAAACCAAGATTTTTTCCCATCTGGTGCGCGACTACATGCGCGCCACCGCGCTTGCCGTTCCCGTGACGGCCACCGTGGCCGACGTGGTCGGGCGGATGACGGCCGAGAAGGCGAGCTCCGCGCTGGTTGCCGACGGCGACGGCCGGCTGATCGGCATCGTCACGGAACAGGACGTGACCCGACGCATCGCGTTGCGCTGCACCGGCAACGAACCGGTGCGCGCGGTCATGACTGCGCCGGTGCAGACGCTCCACGCCGAAGACTATCTCTACACCGCGATCGCCCGCATGCGGCGCTTCGGCTGGCGTCACATGCCGGTCGTCGACGTCGCCGGCCGGCCGGTCGGCGAGATACTGCTGCATGATGCACTGGCGGTGGCAAGCGAGCACATCATCCGCCAGATCGAACGGATCACCCACGAAGGCAGCCTCGACGGTCTGCGCGAGGTCAAAGCGGCACAGGTCAGCGTGGCCATGGATCTGCTGCGCGACAACGTGCCGGCCCCGGAAATCCAGACCCTTCTCACCCAGATCAACCGCGACATCCATCGCCGCATCATCGAGGCCGCCTTGGCGGCGATGGCCGAGGAAGGATGGGGCACGCCGCCGGTTCCTTTCGCGCTGATCATCATGGGCTCCGGTGGGCGCGGCGAAAACTTCCTGCTTCCCGACCAGGACAACGGCTTCATCCTCGACGACTATCCCGACGCCGATCATGGCCGCGTCGACGGCTTCTTTATCGAGCTCGCCGAGCGGATGACGCGCGATCTGAACGCCGTCGGCTTTCCTTTCTGTCGCGGATACGTCATGGCCACCAATCCGCTGTGGCGCAAGTCGCGCACCCAGTGGCGCGATCAGCTTCGCATCTGGGGCCGGCGGCGCAGCACGATCGCCATTCAGTTGGCCGACATCTTCTTCGATTTCAGCCCCGGCTACGGGCGTGCCGATTTCGTGCACGAGCTGCGGCGGCGGGCCACCGCGATGGCGGCCAGAAGCCCCGCCTTCCTGCAGGCGATGGAGCAGGAGCTGCATGAGTACGGGGTTGCGCTGGGCTGGTTCGGGCGCTTCGTGACCGAAAAGGAAAAGCCGGAGCATAAGGGCAAGATCAACCTCAAGCACGCCGGCACCCTGCCGCTGGTGGGCTCGGTCCGTCTGCTGGCGCTGCGCAATGAGGTCGTGGAGACCGCAACCCTTGCCCGCCTGCATGCCCTGCACGACAAGGGCGTTCTCGATCACGACGACTACGACTACCTGCGCGGCGCCTTCAACCACATCACCTTTCTGCTGCTGCGTCAGCAGTTGCACGACTTTGAAGCCGGGCGAACGGTCAGCAACTACGTCCACCCCGACGACCTGTCCGAACGCGAACGCGACATGCTGGTCGATTCGTTCAAGGCCATCGACGCCTTGCAAAAACGCGTCCACGCCGAATTCACCGCCGAGGTCTTCTGACGGCGCCGGTCCGTCGGTCCGGTGAGGTGATCAGAATTCGGCCTGGCGGCGACGTACCTCGACGATGGTCTCGCAGGCCTCCAGCGCCTGTTGCAGGGTACGCACACCGCGTGCCTCCAGAAGGTCGAGCATGTGCACGAAAATGGCCGCGGTCGCCATGGCATCGCCGAGCGCGGTGTGACGGCCGCTGATCTCGACGCCGAAACGCTCGACGATGGCGTCGAGGTTATGATCCGGGGTGTCGGGGTGAAGAAAGACAGACAGGAGCAGGGTATCCAGCACCGGATTGTCGAATGCGACCCCCGCACGCGCTTCCTTCAGGCGCAGGAACTTCATGTCGAAGGCGGCGTTGTGGGCGACCAGGACGGCATCGCCGATGAAGTCCCGGAACTGCGGCAAGACGACCTCGATCGGCGGCTTGTCGCGCACCATGTCGTCGGTGATGCCGTGGAAGCGGATCGACGCCTTGGGGATCGGGCGCCCGGGATTGACCAGGCGCTCGAAAATCTCACCGCTGAGAATGCGGCCGTTGACGATGCGCACGCCGGCGATGGAGATGATCTCGTCACCTTCGGACGGACGCAGCCCGGTGGTTTCGGTGTCGAACACGACGTAGCTGAGTTCGCGCAAGGGGCGCGCGGCAAGGTCGCCCGTCGCCTCGCCCTGGTGGGCAAGATCGAAGTCGTAGAATTCCGGCCGTGGCGGCAAGGCTTCATCGTGCGCATGATCGTGTGCCGGGCGTATCGGGGCCGCCACCGGCAGGCGCAGAGCCGCGGTCCCCGCGGTCTTGCACTGGCTCCACACCTGGCTGTCGTGGAGATCGAGGATCTGCCCGATGCTCTCGCCGCCGAGCGCCGTGTCAAGGGGGGCCGTCAGCCAGTCGTCGAGCACCTTGGCCGGCACCGGCGCGCCATGCCAGACGATGTCGATGTAGACCCGGCCGTTGCCGGGCACCGCTTCGATGTCGAAAGTGCGCACCCCGGTGTGGTCGGTCAGGTGCCGGATCAGGGCTTCCAGCGCCAGCATCAGGGCATGACTGTCGCAATGCAGCCATGTCGGTACGCCGACCATGGTGACATCGATGCCGTCGCGGTCTTTCAGGTGCCGCACCACGCACGACAGAAGATCGGCCGAATGGACGTCGGCCATCGGCCAGTGGGCCATGCGCAACGTGCGCGCGCGCGCGATCAGGTGATCGAGCGCTTCGCTCAGGCGTCGGGCTTCGGCGAACACCATCTCTTCGAAGCGCTGCCGGTCGGCCGGCGGCATGTCGGGAAACGCTTCCAAGGTCTCGACTGCGGCCCGCAGGTTCGCGACCGGTGCCCGCAGACCTTCGGTGGCGGCATGAAGGAGAGCGCCGCGTTCGGCCAACTCGGCGATTTCGTGCGAAACGTCGGCGAAATTGAGTACATAGCCGGTAGGATGCCCCGCCGCGTCAAGGATCGGCGTCAGACGGCCTTCCAGCAGGGTCGCGCCGTCGGCGGTGGCACACACGATCGGGACGGTGCGTTGCGATGGTGCCGTGATCGCGGCTTCGGGTATGCGGGGTGCATGGGAGCCGAGATGGCCGAGGCGTTCGAGCGCGTGGATCACGGGCGCGCGGGTGAGGACGTTGAACAGCGAGCGCCCGAGGCCGAGCCCCGCCGGCTGTTTCAGAATCCGAGCCGCCGCCTGATTGTAAAGCAGGATTCGATGCTCCAGATTGCATACGATGACGCCTTCCGCCAAGGCCAGCAGGATCGCTTCGAGCCAGCTTTTCTGGGTTTCGACCCGGGCGCTGGTACTGGCCATGGCTTCGACGACTTCGCGCCGCGCGGCAACCAGCGCATGGCTGAGCGCGCCTATGGCCTCGGGCAGCGGATCCAGGGCATGGTCGGCCGGCGGTGTGATCACCGTATCGGCGTGGGTGTGGGCCAGGGTCGCCGCTTCGCGTGCCAGGGTGACCAGCGGCTTTTCGATGCGGGCGTGAAGCAGCAGATACGCCACCCCGGCCAGCGTGGCGAAAACCAGGGCGCCGCCACCGCCGATCACCAGCACCAGCCCCGGCGCCTGATCGGGACGATCGGCAGCCCCGGCGG
>RFLL01000212.1 GCA_003693905.1 Alphaproteobacteria bacterium | reverse complement strand
GGCCGGATTGGCGGCGTTCATGCCGAACCGGAACCGCCGCGCGCGGCGGTTCCGGTTCGGCATGAACGCCGCCAATCCGGCCGTCGCGGTAACGCAGGAGCCGTCCGTCGGGCCTGAAGCCCGCGGCGCCGAGCGGCGTGGCGTGGCCACGGCGCTCGACACCTTCCCCAAGCTGCTGCTGCGCAACGCCGCCGAACGCGGCACCCGCCCGGCGATTCGCGAAAAGGACCTCGGCATCTGGCAGACCTGGACCTGGGCCGAGGTCGCGGCCGAGGTGCGGGCTCTGGCCTGCGGTCTGGCCGCGCTCGGCCTGAAGCCGGGCGACAAGATCGCCATCATCGGCGACAACCGGCCGCGGTTGTACTGGACCATGACCGCGGCCCAGGCGATCGGCGCCATTCCGGTGCCGCTCTATCAGGATTCGGTGGCGGCCGAGCTGGTGTTCGTCGTCAGCCACGCCGAGATCCGTTTCGTCATGGCCGAGGATCAGGAACAGGTCGACAAGATGCTGTCGATCATGCCCGAGTGTCCGAGCCTGGAGCGGATCATCTACGACGACGGCCGCGGCCTGCGTCACTACACGCAGGAGTTCCTGCATCCGGTCGAGAAGGTGCAGGATCTGGGGCGCGAGTTCGACCGCGCCAATCCCGATTTCTTTGATGCCGCGGTGGCCCGTGGCAAGGGCTCGGACATTTCCATCATCCTCTACACCTCGGGCACGACCGGCCGGCCCAAGGGGGTGGTGCTGAGCTTCGACAACCTGGTGCGCACGGCTATCAACGGCGCCGAGCTGGAAGGCCTCACCGAGCGTGAGGAGGTGCTGGCTTATCTGCCCATGGCCTGGGTCGGCGATCACCTGTTTTCGTACGGGCAGAGCTATGTCGTCGGGTTCTGCGTCAGTTGCCCGGAATCGAGCGATACGGTGCTGCACGATCTGCGCGAGCTCGGTCCGACCTATTTCTTCGCGCCGCCGCGCATCTTCGAGAACATCCTGACTTCAGTCATGATCCGCATGGAAGATGCCGGCGCGATCAAGCGCCGCATGTTCCACTATTTCATGCGGGTGGCGCGGCGCTGCGGCACGCGCATCCTCGACGGCAAGCCGGTGTCGCTGGGCGAGCGCCTGCTCTATGCGCTCGGCAACGTTCTCGTCTATGGGCCGTTGCGCAACGTTCTCGGTTTCAGCCGCATCCGCCTCGCCTACACCGCAGGCGAAGCGATCGGCCCCGACATCTTCGACTTCTATCGCTCGATCGGGGTCAACCTGAAACAGCTTTACGGCAGCACCGAAGCCAGCGTGTTCATCACCATTCAGCCCGACGGCGAGATCTATCCCGACACCGTCGGACGCCCGGCGCCGGAGGTGGAGATCCGCATCGCCGACAACGGCGAGGTCATGTTCCGCAGCCCCGGCGTGTTCGTCGAATATTTCAAGGATCCCGAGGCGACGGCCGCAACCAAAACCCCCGACGGATGGGTGCACACCGGCGATGCCGGCATCTTTGCCGACAATGGCCACCTGAAGATCATCGACCGCGCCAAGGACGTCGGCCGGCTCAACGACGGCAGCCTGTTCGCGCCCAAGTACATCGAGAACAAGCTCAAGTTCTTCCCCGAGATCAAGGAGGCGGTGGCTTTCGGCCATCAGCGCGACTACTGCGCGGCGTTCATCAACATCGACATGGAGGCGGTCGGCAACTGGGCCGAACGCAACAATGTCGCCTATGCCAGTTATCAGGAACTGGCGGCCCATCCCGAGGTGCTGCGGATCATCAAGGGGCATGTCGAGCAGGTGAATCGCGACTTGGCGGCCGACCCCAATCTGGCCGCTTCGCAGATTCGCCGGTTCATCGTGCTGCACAAGGAGCTCGATGCCGACGACGGCGAGTTGACGCGCACGCGCAAGGTGCGCCGCAGGTTCATCGCCGAGCGCTACGGCGACCTGATAGAAGCGCTTTATTCCGGGGTGACGCGCACGCATGCCAGGACCGAAGTGACCTTCGAAGACGGACGCAAGGGCGTCATCGAGGCCGACCTGGAGGTCATCGAGGCCGAAACCTTCGGCCGCAGCGAGCCGCTCAAGCGGACCGGGTAAGGGCGCGGAAGAAGCGATGACGACAAGCACACGACGCATCGGCGATACGCTGCTGAAGCTCGAAGACATCTCCCTGTCCTTCGGCGGCGTCAAGGCGCTGACCAACATCAGCTTCGAAATCAAAGAGCACGAGATTCTGGCGATCATCGGGCCCAACGGCGCCGGCAAGAGTTCGATGCTCAACGTCATCAATGGCTTCTATCACCCGCAGGAAGGCCGGATCACCTTTCGCGGTCAGGTGCGCCGGCAGATGCGGCCCTACGATGCGGCCCGGCAGGGCATCGCCCGCACGTTCCAGAACATTGCCCTGTTCAAGGGCATGTCGACCCTCGACAACATCATGACCGGGCGCCTGCTGAAGATGAAACGCAACTTCCTGTGGCAGGCGCTCTACTGGGGGCCGGCGCTGAAGGAGGAACTGGAACACCGCAAGGTGGTGGAGCGGGTGATCGACTTCCTGGAGATCCAGGCCATTCGCAAGACCCCGGTCGGGCGTCTTCCCTACGGTCTGCAGAAGCGCGTCGAGCTCGGCCGGGCCCTGGCGGCGGAGCCCGATCTGCTGCTGCTCGACGAACCGATGGCCGGCATGAACGTCGAGGAAAAGGAGGACATGTGCCGCTTCATCCTCGACGTCAACGACGAGTTCGGCACCACGATCGCGCTCATCGAACACGACATGAGCGTGGTCATGGACATTTCCGATCGTGTGGTCGTCCTCGACTACGGGCGCAAGATCGCCGACGGTCCGCCCGAGGAAGTGCGCCGGAATAAGGATGTGATCGACGCCTATCTCGGCGTCAGCCACGAGGAGATGGCGGCGGAATGAAACACGCGAAACCACGGGCCGGCGCCGCGCATGCCGGGGCCATCCGCGGCGCTCGGGCGTAAGGAGGCGGCGCAGTCATGGAAGCGGTCGGATTGGATGTCCTGACCTGGATGGTCGATTTTCTGAGCGGCCTGTTCGTCGATCCGTTCTTTGCGGTCGCCAGGCGCCCGGACAAGCTGGTCCAGATTCTCATCCAGGGGGTGAGTGCGGGCGTCATGTATTCGCTGATCGCGCTCGGCTTCGTCCTCATCTTCAAGGCTTCGGGCGTGTTCAACTTCGCCCAGGGCATCATGGTCGTGTTCGCCGGCCTCAGCGTGGTGGTCCTGATCGAGGCCGGTGTGCCGGCGATCCTGGCCATCGCCGGTGCCGTCGTCGTCATGATCGTCATGGCCTTTGCCATCGAACGGCTGGTGCTGCGCCCGCTGGTCAATCAGGACGGCATCATTCTGTTCATGGCGACGATAGGCTTGGCGTTCTTCCTGGAAGGGTTCGGCCAGATCATCTTCGGCGCCGATCCCAAGCCGGTGCCGGTCGATGCGCTGATGATCCCCGACGGCAAGATCAAGGTCCTCGGCGGCCTGCTGGGCAAGCCGGTGCGCATTTACGAACTTGACCTGACGGCGGCCGGTTTCGGTGCGTTGATGGTTGCGGCGATCATCGTGTTTCTCAATCGCACCAAGATCGGCCGTGCCCTGCGCGCCGTGGCCGACGACAACCAGGCCGCCCTGTCGGTGGGCATTCCGCTGCGCACGATCTGGGTTCTGGTGTGGTCGCTGGCCGGGATCGTCGCGATCTTCGCCGGCGTCATGTGGGGCGCGCAAAGCCAAGCCGGATTCAGTCTGGCGGTGCTGGCGCTCAAGGCGCTGCCGGTGCTCATCCTCGGCGGTTTCACCTCGGTCCCCGGCGCCATCATTGGCGGTACCATCATCGGCGTCGGCGAGAAGCTGGGCGAATTCTACTGGCGCGGCGTGATGGGCGACGGCGTCGAGCAGTGGCTGGGTTATGTCATCGCGCTGATCGTCCTGCTGGTGCGCCCGCAGGGGCTGTTCGGCGAAAAGATTATCGAAAGGATCTAGAGCCGTGATTTACCGCGAGGCGGGACAGTTCAAGACGAGCTACGCGGCCGATCAGGCGATCTTCCCGATCCTTCAGGATCGCATCGCGGTCGCGATCATGATGGTCGTCGCGCTGGTCGTCATCCCGATGTTCGGGAGCGACTATTTCCTCGAAATCATCATGATCAACGTGCTGTTCTTCTCGCTGGCGGCGATCGGGCTCAACCTTCTGACCGGCTATACCGGGCAGATCTCGCTGGGCACCGGCGGGTTCATGGCCGTGGGCGCGGTCTCCAGCTACAAGATGGCGATCCTGTTTCCCGATCTCAACATCATTCTCATCTTCCTGCTGTCCGGTCTGTTCGCGGCCGCTGTCGGCATTCTGTTCGGCCTGCCGTCGCTGCGCATCAAGGGGTTCTATCTGGCGGTGGCGACGCTGGCGGCGCAGTTCTTCCTCGACTGGCTGTTTCTGCGCGTCGACTGGTTCACCAACGCCAGCACCGCGATCGAAGGCGTGCCGCGGAGCCTGTTCGGAGTCACGATCACCGGCCCGGCGGCGACACCGGTGGCCAAATATTATGTCGCTCTCGGTTTCGTGCTGGTGTTCGCCCTGATCGCCAAGAACCTGGTCCGCAGCCAGGTCGGGCGGGCGTGGATGGCGATCCGCGACATGGATATCGCGGCCGAGATCATCGGCATTCGGCCGTTGCGCACCAAGCTGCTGGCGTTTGCGATCAGCTCGTTCTACTGCGGTATTGCCGGCAGCCTGATGCTGTTCCTGTTCTACGACAGCGCCGAGCCGGACCTGTTCGACATCAATCTGTCGTTCAAGGTTCTGTTCATGATCATCATCGGCGGATTGGGGTCGATTCTGGGCTCGTTCCTGGGGGCCGCCTTCATCGTGACGATTCCGGTCATTCTTACCAACGCACCCGATCTGCTCGGTCTGCCGATCAGCTCCGAGCTGGCCAAGCATCTGGAGTTCATGATCTTCGGCGCGTTGATCATCTTCTTCCTGATCGTCGAGCCGCACGGCTTGGCGCGGCTGTGGCAAATCGCCAAGGAGAAATTGCGTCAATGGCCGTTCCCGTACTGAGGCGTGGAGGAAGGCGCCGGGTGCGGGCAAGGGGGGCAGGAGGCTTCACCGATGACCCCGGCCGGCGGGAGGCCGGGCCGTTCCGCCGGTGGCGGAATACGGATCACAAACTAGGGAGGACTGCATGACATTCAAACGCTCAGCCTTGGGCCTGATCGCCGCGGCCGCCATCGTGGCCCCGACGATCGGGGCGGCGCAGGCCGCGCAGGACGGGATCTATATTCCGCTGCTGACCTATCGCACCGGTCCGTTTGCCGACAGCGGCACGCCGATCGCCAACGGCCTCAACGACTATTTCCAGCTTCTCAACACCCGCGACGGCGGCATCAACGGCGTCAAGCTGATCGTCGAGGAATGCGAGACCGGCTACAAGACCGACGTCGGCGTGGAATGCTACGAGCGTACCAAGACCAAGGGCGCGGTCGTCTACAACCCGTACTCGACCGGCATCACCAACGCCATCATTCCGAAGACGCCGGATGACAAGATTCCGGTGCTGTCGATGGGCTACGGCCTGACCCCGGCCGCCGACGGACGGGTGTTCCCGTGGGTGTTCAACATGCCGACGACGTACTGGAGCCAAGCCTCCGTGTTCGTCAAGTACGTGGCCCAGCAGGAAGGCGGCTTCGACAAGCTGAAGGGCAAGAAGATCGGTCTCATCCACCTCGATCATCCCTACGGCAAGGAGCCGATCCCGACCCTGCAGAAGCTGGCCGGCATGTACGGGTTCGAGTTCGTCACCTATCCGGTGCCGCCCAAGACCATGCAGGATCAGCGCTCGACGTGGGAAAAGA
This sequence comes from Alphaproteobacteria bacterium, assembly GCA_003693905.1. Lineage (GTDB taxonomy): Bacteria > Pseudomonadota > Alphaproteobacteria > Kiloniellales > J153 > J153. Next base: position 2,903 of record RFLL01000212.1, on the reverse strand, counting down.
TTGACGACGATGCGCCGGACTGGCTGTTCATGTGGGGCTGGGGCGCGATGAACCCGACCGCGATCAAGGGCGCCATCGACGTCGATTATCCGATGGATCATTTCATCGGCGTGTGGTGGTCGGGCAACGAGTCGGACGTGCGTGACTCCGGCAAGAAGGCCGAGGGCTATCTGGCCGGCGAATTCCACGGCGTCGGCGATGATTGGCCGCTGTTCGACGAGATCCGCAAGTACGTGATCGGCAAGTCGCCGTCGCAGACGCCCGAATCGATGCTCGGCGAAACTCTCTACAACCGCGGCATCATGAATGCGGTCATCGTCGCCGAGGCGATCCGCACCGCCATGGGCAAGTTCGGCAACAAGGTCATCAACGGCGAAGAGATGCGCTGGGGCCTCGAGAACATCAACCTGACGGCGGCGCGGTTGAAGGAGCTCGGTCTCGAAGGCTTTACCATTCCGATCCGGGTGAGCTGCGAGGACCACGAGGGCAACCATCCCGTCTATCTGAAGCGTTGGGATGGCAGCAAGTGGGTCAAGCACAGCGACTGGATCTCGCCGATGCGCAACGTGGTGCGGCCGCTGATCGAGGCCGAGGCCAAGAAACTGGCCGAGGAGCGTCACCTGCCGATCCGCGAGTGCAAGTAGACGCCAGGTAGCGCCAAGGGAGACCGACCCCATGCAGGGACATGTCCAGACCGCCGAGGTTCCCGCCGCCGCGCGGCCGCTTCTGTCGGTCAACAACATCGAGGTCATCTACGATCATGTTATCCTCGTGTTGAAGGGCGTGTCCCTGCACGTCCCCAAGGGGGGCATCGTTGCTCTCCTTGGGGCCAATGGGGCGGGCAAGACGACCACGCTCAAGGCGATATCGAATTTGCTGCGAACCGAACGCGGCGATATCACCAAGGGCTCGATCGAGTTCGCCGGCGAACCGATCGACCACATGAACACCAACGAGCTGGTGCGCCGCGGCATCATTCAGGTGATGGAAGGGCGCCACTGCTTCGAACACCTGACCATCGAAGAGAATCTGCTGACCGGCGCCTATACACGCCGTGGCGGCGCCGAGGTGCGCCGCGACCTGGAAATGGTCTACGCCTACTTCCCGCGCCTGAAGGAACGGCGGACCAGCCTGGCCGGCTATACCTCCGGCGGCGAGCAGCAGATGTGCGCCATCGGCCGCGCCCTGATGAGCCGGCCCAGGATGATGCTGCTCGACGAGCCGTCGATGGGGCTGGCGCCGCAACTGGTCGAGGAGATTTTCGAAATCGTCCACCGCCTCAATCAGGACGAAGGGGTATCGATTCTGCTCGCCGAGCAGAACACCAACGTGGCCTTGCGCTACGCCACCTACGGGTACATTCTGGAAAATGGCCGCGTGGTCATGGATGGCGATGCGGCGGCACTGCGCAACAATGAAGACGTCAAGGAATTCTACCTCGGCGTGTCGGCCAGCGGCCGGCGCAGCTACCGCGACGTCAAGCACTACAAGCGCCGCAAGCGCTGGCTGGCATAACCTTCCCCCGTCAGTGCCGATTCGACCACCGGAAACCACCAGTACGGAAGCCGCATGACCGATCCCGGTGATTTCTTCGACGCGCGCGAGACGCGCGATCCGGCCACGCGCGAGACGGCGCTGATGGCGGCCCTGGCGCAACAGATCGCCCATGCCAAGGCCCACGCGCCGGCCTATGGCGAAATCCTGGCCGATGTCGATCCCGCCATGGTCACCGATCGTACGGCCTTGGCGCGGCTGCCGGTCACGCGCAAGGCCGATCTGGTGAAATTGCAGGCCGCCGCACCGCCGCTCGGTGGCCTGGCCACCATCGCCCCCAGTGCGGCGGCGCGTCTGTTCACTTCGCCGGGGCCGATCTACGAGCCCGAAGGCCCCCGCCCCGACTATTGGCGCGCGGCGCGTGCGCTTTACGCCGCCGGGTTTCGCCGTGGCGACATCGTCCACAATGCCTTTTCCTATCACCTGACGCCGGGAGGCTGGATCCTCGATTCCGGGCTGCGGGCGCTCGGTTGTGCCGTCGTGCCCGCCGGCGTCGGCAACACCGAGGCTCAGGTGCGGGCGATTGCTCATCTGCGCCCGGCCGGCTATACCGGCACGCCGGATTTCCTCAAGGTTCTGCTCGACAAGGGGCTGGAGCTGGATCTCGACTGCGGCAGCCTGAACAGGGCTCTGGTCTCCGGCGGGGCGCTGTTTCCGGCCCTGCGCGCCGAATATGCCGATCGCGGCGTGCGCGTGCTGCAATGCTATGCCACCGCCGATCTCGGGGTCATCGCCTACGAATCGATTCCCGATGCGGGTCTGATCGTCGACGAGGATCTGATCGTCGAGATCGTCCGTCCGGGAACCGGCGACCCGGTCCCCGACGGCGAGGTCGGCGAGGTCGTGGTCACTACCCTCAATCCGGACTATCCCCTGATCCGTTTCGCCACCGGTGATCTGTCGGCGGTGTTGCCGGGAGCGAGCCCCTGCGGACGCACCAACGTGCGCCTCAAGGGATGGATGGGCCGGGCCGATCAGACGACCAAGATCAAGGGCATGTTCGTGCATCCGGCCCAGATCGCCGCGGTGCTTGCGCGTCATCCGGAGGTCGCCCGGGCGCGGCTGGTGGTCACCCGCGACGGACCGGCCGATGTCATGACCCTGCGTTGCGCGCTGGCGCCCGATACGCAGGTCGATGCGCAGGCTCTGAGTGACGCCCTCGCCGTGACGCTGCGCGAGGTAACCAAGCTCAAAGGCTCCGTCGTCATCGTGGCGCCGGAAGATCTGCCCAACGACGGCAAGGTGATCGAGGACGCGCGCAGCTACGACTGATCGTGGGCCGCGGCCCCGGGGTCCGTGTCCCCGCGGCGCGAAGGGGCCGCGAAGCTCCCGTTCCGGATGGTTTTTCT
>RFLL01000211.1 GCA_003693905.1 Alphaproteobacteria bacterium | reverse complement strand
GACATCAACGAGGCGATCGCCGCCGTCGTCCGCGGCGAGGCGGTGCGCAACGTCATCATGTTCTAGATGCTCCGGATTTCGCGGTACTGCTCTTGCCGGCCCGGACACGTTCGATGCTCGCGTCCGCCCGCGCCACGCTCTGCCGGCGCGATGGGCAGGCGGCAAGAGCAGGGCGCATCGCACCGGAAGGGCGCATCACACCAGAAAAGAAAATGACGGCCGCGCGCGGCGCCGCCCGTTTCTCGATCCGGGCCGGGATGCAACGCCGATCAGAAATTCCAAGGCGCGCAGATGCAGTCGGCCGATGCGGATGCAATCGGCAAAATCATGGCCGCAGTCGTTCAACGCCTCGAACGCGAAGGGCGTATCGAGTCCCGCGTGCCGGGCCGCATGGTGCATCGCCGCGATCCAGCGCCGGCCACGTTCCAGCCGCGTGCGTCCCTGCTGGCGGTCGATCCTGCGCGCCGTGTTCAGCGAGGCATCGCGCCCGGTATCGTGCGCCCCGACAAACACGGCGGTCGGCACGCCCAACGCCCTGACCGGATCGACTGCCGCTGTCATCACCGTGGTGGCGGCAATGCCACGCGGAAACGGCGTCTGCGGGTCGGGAAACGTGTACCAGCCGGGAGAGCCGAGCGCCGCCGCCCGGACCCGATCTGGGTGCAGAAAGGCATAACGATGCACGAACTGGCCGCCGCCCGAAAAACCGAACATGCGGACGGCTTCGGTGGCCGCCCCGGTCTGGTCATGAACCTCGTCGAGAATGGCGTTGAGGGCGAGATCGGCCCGCGGACCACCGGAGATCCGGCTGAAACCGAGTTTCTGGTAGTGCGGAAAATCGCTTTTGCGGAACAGAGGAGCCACGACCACCCAGCCGAGATCGTTGCACACCGGTGCAAAGGTTTGCGCGTGGGCGCGTGCGTTCCGGGATATGCCGTGAACCGTCACCAGAACTGGCGCCTGCTCGGCCAAGCGAGAGGGAAGGGCGATGAAATAGCCCGCCCCGGGCCACCGCCGGCAATGCAGAAAGCGGACCGTGCCGGTCGAGCCGCTTTCCGGCACCGGTCCTCCTTCCCGGGGCGCGCCGGTGCCATCCGTCGCAATGTGCGGCAAGGTTTCGATCGACGTGGGCGAATGCATAGAATGATCCATCTTCATGATCAAGCCGCATGCACCGGTGCAGGACGCAACAATCTCCGCGTCGCCCCATCGCGGGACAGCACGCGTGCAGGCGGCCCCATCTCGGCGATGACGCCGCCTGCGAGATGCCATATCTCGTCAGCCTGCGTGATTCGTTCGGCCCGGTGACTGACGAATATCACCGTGCCGCGATATTCACTCAGCACACGGTCGATGACGCGGGTCGATTGCGGGTCCATGTGGGCGTCCACCTCGTCGAGCAGAAGGATGCGCGGCGAGCCGATCAGGGCGCGCGCCAACGCAATGCGCTGGCGTTCACCGAGCGACAGGTTGGCCCCGCCCTCGACCACGCGGGCATCGAGGCCGCCGGGAATGCGCGCCGCGATCTCGTCGACGCCGCACAGGGCACACACGCGGGCGATTTCGTCTTCGGATGCCTTTGGATGGCGATAGCACACGTTGCGCCGGATCGTACCGCGCATGAGCGGCAGATCGGCACTGACGACGCCGATGGCGGCGCGCACGGAGCGCGTGCTGCATTCGGAAATATCGCATCCGTCGATCAGGATGCGGCCCGAGTCGGGCTCGATCAATCGCGCCACCAGCGACAGGAGAGTTGATTTTCCGCTCCCGTTCGCACCGGTCAGTCCGATGACCGTTCCCGGCGCGGCGTGGGCACGAATGCGGTTCAGAACCGCGCCGAATGTCACGTCGTCGAACTGGATCGCACCGGCGCCGTCGCGAAGCGCGTGGCGCGACGTACTACCGGCGGGCACCGAGGGGCGCTGTTCGAGGAACGAGCGAATGCGATTCATGGCGACCCCATAGGCGTGCCAGTACTCATACACCCGGCCGAGATCGCGCACCGCCGGTGTCAGCATGCCGACCACCGACATGGCGGCCACGATCGCACCCAGTCGGGCGCTTTCGTGCCCGACCTGATAGACCCCGACGGCCAGGATGCCGACAACCGCAAGGCTGAGCGTCGCTTCCGTCAGGGCGCGCAGGGTTCCGATCACGCGGGCGCGCTGCATCATCGCATCGCGCAGGGTTGCGCTGCGCCGCGCGATGCGCGCCCGTTCCCGACGCACCTGCGAGAACATCTGGACGACCGGCATCACCGCGATCCGTTCACTGATGTCTGTCGCCAGGCGCGCGCGGCGATTGCGCGATTCGCGCATTGCATTACCCAGGGCACGGCCAACCAGGGTGACGGCACCGCCGCCGAGAAGCAGGCTTGCGGCGATAGCGGCGGCGATGGCCGGATCGATGAAGATCAATGCGCCGAGGGAAACGCTCACCACGATCACGGCGACAGCAAGCCGTGCCAGCCCCAGGCTTACCCACTGGCGCAATGCGGTCAGATCGCCGGTAAAGCGCAACAGATGGCCGCCGCGGCCGCGCTTGTGAAGATCACGCGGGGTCAAGCGGCCCAGGTGATCGTAAAGCGCCAGCCGCACCGCATGAACGTATGCCTGACCGAGAGATTCGGACGTAATCCGTTCCATGCGGCGCAGCCATGCCAATGCGCCCCCGATGCTGGCCAGCATCCCGAGCGCCCGCAACTCCGCCGTGACGCTGCCGCCGTCTGCACCTCGTTGCGCGATCGCATCGAATATGTTCTGCACGAGGAATGCTGCCGCCGCGGCAAATGCCGCCTGCGCCAGGGCGATGGCGCACAGTCGCACAAACGTGCGGCGGCGTGTCCCCGACAAGGGTCTGGAAAGATTCATTTCGATCACCGGGTCTTGCGAACGCCGCGCCCCTTACATGGCGGCATGGGCCGCACATGGTTCATCCATCCACAGGCTGTAGCGAGGCAGGGAGCCACGCGCCGCAACGGCGGGCAGACGCCGGTCGGCATCCGTGGCGCCGTTCGACCGTTCGCTGATCGAATCCAGCGGCGGCAGCCAGCGTGCGGTGGCCAGGGCCTTTGACGTGACCACCGGCACGGACAACAGACGCGCCGCTTCGCGCGTCGCCATCGGTGAAGCGGTCATGGCGCCGCCGACGGCAAGAACACGGTGTCCCATGCGCTCCAGTTGCTGCACGCCGGCAAGCGCCCCGAGCGCATCTCCGGCCGCAAACAGAATGCCGCTGGATCGCGCCCGGAACGCCTGCGATTCGAGGAGTGCGGCGGTTTCCTGCTGACACAGGCCGTCGGCGATTTCGATCACAATGGCATCGACGTCGCGCATCGCCAGATGGTCGACGAGGCTCAGAAAGATCGCTTCGACCCGTTGCGCCGACAGCCCGAAGGTCGAGGGAACGCCCGTGTCGGTAAAGTCGAGAACAGCATCGGCACCGGCATCGATCAGAACCCAGCGATCGCCGCCGGCACCGGTCCCGGTCACCTTCGCCGCACCGACGCGCAGCCCCTGCGTTTTGAGACCGCGGATCAGTTGCCCCGCACATGTCGTCTTGCCCGCATTCATCATGGTGCCGGCGACGGCGATCACCGGTGGCCGATGCGCAACCCGTGTCGCTTCGGGCAGCGCCCAGTCGGCAAGGTTGAGACGCCGCCCGTCGGCGTCGCACAACAGCCCGAGCGGCATGATGCGGGTCGGGTTGCGCATCCGGCCGTGCCGTGCCCGGCAGTCGGCCGCGATCCCGCCGGCGGCTACCAGATCGCACGGGCCGAGGTCTGCGGGCACGTAGGCTTCGAACTGGTCCGGTGCGTACCTGGCGCCGTAGGTGACGACGACCTCGTCGTCGACATGAAGGTGGGCGCGGCGCCCGGTCGCCAGCTCAAGACGTTTGTGTTGTCCCAGGCGTTCGATCCGGGCCAGGACGAGGTCGCCGGGGCGCGGTGCGAGGTCTCCGCTCAACAGGGTCACGGCCCGGTCGAGCGTGACGCGACGCGTCGTGTAGGCGGCCTTTGATCGCGCAAGACGCTGCGACGACAATGGCACTTGCGAGGATCGGGGCGAGACTGAAGGATTGGCACGCATGGCGAGTGTTTGCACGACTGACCGTCCTTTCCTTGTGCGGCGGTCCCGTGGAACCGGCATGGGGCCGGCGGATGATCGGGGCCGTCTTGTTCGTTGTGCTGCCCGCATGGTGCCGCAGCGGCCTTGTCCGCACCATGTACCAAGGCCGGGCGAATGAACCGGTCCGAGGTCGGAAGGATGATCGGACCTTGGTCCGAGTTTCGATCCGCCCGGCAGCCGGTTAAGCTGTACCCATGCTTGCAGCAGCCATGTATCGCGCACAACGCCGTCTGATCGCGGCGCTCCACCTGTGGTGGCGGCGATTGAGCCTTGCCGGACGGTTCGGCTTTGCCGGTGCCGTCGTTCTGATCGCGGGGATGCTCATCATCGGAGTCTGGGTGGCGCGCGAAATCGAACGGGGCGTCACCCGCAACACGGCGGCCACGACGGCGCTTTACATAGGCAGCGTCGTCGCCCCCTTGCTACAGGAACTGGCCGAGCGCGACACCATATCGGCCGAAACCGAAGACAAGCTGGACCGGCTGATACACGGCACGGAACTGAACAGGCGCATCATATCGTTCAAGGTCTGGAAGCAGGGCGGCCGCGTCATTTACGCGACGCGCAAATCCATCGTCGGGCGGACCTTTCCGGAAACGCCCAATCTTCGCCGCGCCTGGTCGGGTGAAGTCACGGCGGAATTCGATTCCCTGGGGGACGAAGAGGACCGTCTTGAAAGAAACACCGGATTGCCGCTTCTGGAAATATACAGCCCGGTGCACGAGACCCGCACCG
>RFLL01000210.1 GCA_003693905.1 Alphaproteobacteria bacterium | reverse complement strand
GCCTTCACGTGCCACGGTAGCGCGGTCACGGCTTCGACGGTCGGCACCAGAATACCAAGTACGCGGCGCTCCGGCGCCACCTGCGGCAGCCACGTGCGTTGCAGGCGACGTAGCGCCACCGCCGAGGCGGTATTGCAGGCCAGCAGCACCAGCCGACAGCCGAGGTCGAACAGGCGGGTCACGTTCTCGACCGTCAGACGGTAGATCTCTTCCCGGTCGCGCAGACCATAGGGGGCCCGCGCGTGATCGCCCAGATACGCGAACGTCTGGTTCGGCAGCCGCGCGACCAGGGCACGCAGAATGGTCAGGCCGCCATGACCCGAATCGAAAACGCCGATCATGTTCCGCCGGAAGAAAAAGTCCGAACGCAGGCGGTGCGAACGCGATTGTCGCCGACGACGGTTAACGAACTACGTAAGGGGCGAACACGGTGGTGATGGTCTTTTCGAGCTGAGCGTTCAATTCGCGCATCAGCGTCTCGGTCATTTCGAACCACACTTTTTCGCGTTCGTTGAGGGTGATCCCTTCGGGAACCGAGCGGCTGCGCACCACTTCCGCCGTTGCGGTCCCGGCCACCCGTCCGTCGTCCTCGACGATGCGCATCTCGACCACCAGACGCGCGTCGTAGCGTTCGGACTGCTCGGTGGTCAGCAGGCCGCTCAGACCGCCGCTTTTCTCCAGCGGAACTTCGATCACCGAAGCCTCGCGCACGACGTATTCGCCGCGCCGCCCAGCTCCCGCCGCGACCAGGCGGTCCCGTCCCCAGCGCAATGCCGCATCGGCCGGGGGAACCGGAAACAGATGATCGACGTTGGGTGCCGCCGCCGGGGCCCGGTATGCCTGCGTGAACCGGATTTCGCGCACATCGAGACGAATCGGCGGCAGGTGCCGGAATGTGATTTCGGGGAACTGCGGCCGCCGCGGCGGCCCTTCGCAACCGCCGAGCCCGGCGACAACTGCGGCGAGCGCCCCCGCCATAACAATGCGGCGCGAACAAATCATTCTTCGATCCACCAACCGGTTCCGCTCGCGATCCTTACAGAGCGAATCGGGCGCAATCAAGGCGCATAGATGCGCTCGAGCGCGTCGTCGTCGAAGCGATAGCTCTTGTTGCAGAATTGACACGTCACCACGACCTCGCCGTCGATGCGCAGGTTCTCGATCTCGGCCCGCGGCAAGCTGCGCAGCGTCTCTTCCAGGCGCGCCCGCGAACATCGGCACCGCGCGACCAGAGGCCGGCGACGGAACACGCGCACGCCTTCTTCGTGAAACAGGCGATACAGCAGATCGTTGATCGGCAGGTCGAAATCGAGCAGCTCTTCGCGCGTGCAGGTGGCTTGCAGCATCATCGCCCGACGCCAGTCCTCTTCGGTGTCGAGTGCAGCCCCCGCGCCCGATCCCGCGCCCGGCCCGTGGTCCGGTCCATGATCCGGTGTCGTCTGAAGCAGCAGGCCGGCTGCCCGCCATGCGCCACCGACCTGCGCCGCGGTGACGATCAGGCCGGTACGAACCTGCTCCGACTGGCGGAAATAGTGCAACAGGCTGTCGGTCAGCGTCTCGCCGCCGAGCTCGACGATGCCTTGATAGCGCTCGGTCTGCGGGCCCTGATCGACGGTGAAGGCCAGATACCCCCGGCCCAGGATGTCGGCGATGCGCGGCGGTGCGGACGTGCCGGAGGCCGGCAGCGCGGCCAGACGCTTCTCATCGAACCCGGCATAGCCGCGCAGATGACCGCCGGAAGTGGCATCGGCGACCAGCATCCCGACCGGCCCGTCGCCCTTGGTCTGCAGGGTGAACAGGCCTTCGAACTTCATCATGCTCGACAACGCCGCCGCCATTGCCAGCATCTGACCGAGCAGATCGGCCACCGGCGCCGGATAGGCGTGGCGAGTAAGCACGTGATCGACCGCCGGCCCGAGGCGCACCAGATCGCCGCGGATCCCCGATGATTCGAGAAGGAACGGCTGGACGACGTCGACCTCCACATTACGCCCCGAATCAAGCCCGGCCGGGGAGCCGGCGCCGTCTTCCGGTTTCAGCTCAGGCACCAGTACAAGATACCCTTTTGCGCATGGAGGCGGTTTTCCGCCTCGTCCCAGACCACCGACTGCGGCCCGTCGATGACCGAAGCGGTGACCTCGTCCTCGCGGTGGGCCGGCAGGCAGTGCATGAAGATCGCATCGGGCTGCGCCAGCGCCATGACCCGATCGTCGACCTGATAGGGCCGCAGCAGGTTGTGCCGATAGCGGCTGTCGCCGTCGTCGTCGCTCATCGACACCCAGGTATCGGTGACGACGCAGTCGGCACCGTCGACCGCCGATTCGACGTCCGTAGTCACGACGACCCGGCCGCCCTCGGCCGCGGCCCAGTCGAGCACTTCGCGCGGCGGCGCCAGCGGTTCCGGACAGGCCAGGCGCAACTCGAAGCGGAACCGCACGGCGGCATGGATCCACGATGTGGCCATGTTGTTTCCGTCGCCGCACCAGGCCACGACCCGCCCTTCGATCGGCCCGCGGTGCTCCTCGAAAGTCATGACGTCGGCCATGAGCTGGCATGGATGGGTGCGCTCAGTCAGCCCGTTGATGACCGGCACGCTGGCATGTTCCGCCATTTCCAGGAGCTTCGCGGCCGCGGTGGTGCGGATCATGATGGCGTCGACATAGCGCGAAAGCACGCGCGCGGTATCGGCAACGGTCTCGCCGCGGCCAAGCTGGCTGCCGCTCTGTTCGAGCACCACGGCATCGCCGCCGAGCTGGCGGATCGCGCGCTCGAAGGAAACACGGGTGCGCGTCGAAGGTTTCTCGAACACCATGGCCAAGGCCTTGCCGACAAGCGGCTGCGGATTGCCGCCCGGCGGTCGGCCGTCCTTGAACGCGCGACCGGCATCGAGCATCGCCCGCAGGGTGGCGGTATCGAAGCGGTCGAGATCGAGGAAATGCCTGGGGGCGTTCATGCCGTGGCCTCTTGCGCTCCATCTTCCCGCGGCCAGTCGGCGCATACCCGGGTGATGATATCGCATGCTTTGTCGATCTCAGCCGCCCCGATCACCAGCGGCGGCAGCAACCGGACGACGTTTTCTCCGGCCGGCACGACCAGCAGGCCGCGTTCGCGCAGGCGTGCGGCAAACGTCGTATTGGGCACGACGCAGCGCAGGCCGAGCAGCAGGCCAAGTCCGCGTACCTCGCCCACCACCGCCGGATAGCGAGCGACGATGCGTTCCAGTTTCCCGCGCAAATCCTGCGCCTTGGCCTGCACATCCTCCAGAAAGCCATCGGCCAGAAGAACGTCGAGCACCGCATTGCCCACCGCCATGGCCAGCGGGTTGCCCCCGAAGGTGCTGCCATGGGTGCCGGCGGTCATGCCGGCCGCCGCCGATTCGGTGGCCAGAAACGCGCCCAGCGGAAAGCCGCCGCCCAATCCTTTGGCGAGCGCCATCGCATCGGGCGCCACCCCGGCCCATTCGTAGGCGAACAGGCGGCCGGTGCGGCCCAGTCCGGTCTGCACCTCGTCGAACAGCAGCAACAGACCGTATTCGTCGCACACCGCCCGCAACCCGCGCAGATAGTCGGGATCGGCAACGCGGATGCCGCCCTCGCCCTGAACCGGTTCGACCAGCACCGCCGCAGTTTCGCCGGTGATCGCGGCGCGCAGCTCGTTCAGATTGCCGAATGCGACCTGATCGAAACCTTCGGTCAAGGGGCCGAACCCTTCGACATGTTTCGGGTTCTGCGCCGCCGACAAGGTGGTCAGGGTGCGGCCGTGAAAGGCGCCCGAACAGGTGATGATCCGGTAGCGTTCGGGCCGGCCGGCGTGATGATGGTGCTTGCGCGCCAGCTTGATCAGCCCTTCGACCGCCTCGGCCCCGGAATTGCAGAAGAACACCCGATCGGCAAAGCTGTGCGCGACCAGACGCTCGGCCAGGCGCACGGCCTCGGGAATCCGGAACAGGTTGGAGACGTGCCACAGCTTGGCCGCCTGCGCGTTCAGCGCGGCAACAAGATGCGGATGGGCATGGCCGAGCGCATTGACCGCGATGCCGGCGGCAAAATCCAGATAGCGGCGCCCGTCGGTGGCATAAAGATAGGCACCTTCGCCACGCTCGAAGGCAAGATCGGCGCGCGCGTAGGTTGGCATCAACGGATCGGTTACGCTTACGGTTTCGCTCTCGGCCACGGATCGACGACTCCTGAAGGAACATCGAGGAAACAGGAGACCACTGTGCACACGCGAAGCGCGGGCAGCGGTCGCGGAAAAGGCGTGACTATTCTAGCAATGCCCGGGGCTGTCAACCAAGGAGGCCGGCCGGGACGCGGGCGCTCCCGTGGCCGTGGTGAACCGGCCGCGGCGTCTCGGCCGCGGTGCCTCAATAAACCCGGCTGACGCGGTATCCGGCCCGTGCCAACAGGCTGAGCAACCCCTTCTCGCCGGGCAGATGCAGGGCGCCGATGGCAATGAAGGCCCCGCCTTCGGCCAGACGCGCGCTCATGCGCCGGACCATGGTCCTGTTGCGGGTCTCGTTGATGCGGCGCAGGAAAAGCGCGGTCAGCTCCGGCGACATGGTGTTGCCGGGCCCCGTCATCATGGCGTAGATCGCGGCAATGTCGCGGGCCAGATAATGTTTCGTCATGGTCTCGAAAACCGTCTCGATCTGCTCATTGTCGTTCACCGCAGCAGCAAGCAGCGCGATCTGATCCTTCTCCGCCATGCCGTCGAAAATGGCGATCTGCTCCTCCGCGTTCTCCAGGGCATAAAGCGGCGTGCCGCGCCGGCGCGCCTCGCTCTGAAGCCATTGATCGAGGGGCTGAGCGCCGGCGGCGGTGCGAGCCATCTCGGCCTGCGGGATGCTGAACACGGTGGCCAGCGCCCATGGCTTGAAACGGCGCAACTGCGCCGCCTGCAGACCGTAGCGGCGCCCGGCTTCGACCACCCGGGCGAACAGATCCGGGCCCAGGATTGCATCCAGCGTGCGCCCGTCATCCAGCACCATCGCCCGCGCCATCTTCAGGCGGACCTCGTCGGTCATCAGGATCTCGAAGGTGGCGCTGTGCGCCTGCTCGAAGGCGGTGCGCACCGGCGCCGGCAGATCGAGTATCCGCGCATCGGTGATGTGAATGGTGCCGAACAGATGGCTGGGGGCCATCCCCGCCCGTTCGATCCGCCACAGCACCCCGTGGCCGTAGGGCATCGCCGCGCCGGCGTCGGCGGCCCGCGTTTCGGCCGCCGGCATGAACGGCGCGGCCACGGCGAAGGACAGAAAGGTGCCCAGCGCGGCCAGGTTCAGCAGGCGGCGGAACAGGTGGATCAGTGGCGTCATCGGTGGATCAAAGCCTCGGTTGTCGGACCGGTACCCCCGGAGAGGGCGAAACCGTCATGATAGCCCGTCGCGGTTGCCGGGAGGTTACGGCACGCCTTCCGCCGGCTTCACGCCTTCAGGCGGTACCCGGTCGCGAACATGCGATAGGCGATCGCCCACAGCGCCGCGTTGACGCCCAGAACCATCGCCGCGCCGATCGCCAGCGAGCCGTCGGCACGCCCGATCAGACCATAGCGAAAGCCGTCGATCAGATAGAAGAATGGATTGAAGTGGGCCACGAACTGCCATGTCTCGGGCAGACGCTCGATCGAATAGAAGGTGCCCGACAGAAACGAAAACGGCGTGATGACGAAGTTGGTCACCGCCGCGATATGATCGAACTTTTCCGCCCAGATGCCGCCGATGATGCCGAGCAGGGCCAGCATCAGCGAAGCGTTGATCGCATAATAGGCGACCGCCGCCGGGTGATGCAGGCGGATCGGCACGAACAGCCACATCGCCACCCCGGCGACCAGCCCGACCGCAATACCGCGCGTCACTCCGCCGCCGGCGAACCCCAGCGTCAATTCCCCGGCCGACAGCGG
>RFLL01000022.1 GCA_003693905.1 Alphaproteobacteria bacterium | reverse complement strand
CGGCCGGCGCAACGCAAAAACCGACGGCACCGGCCGCGGTTCGGGCGGACGGGTGCGCGATCATGCGGGGAAGACACGAGACGCAACAGCACGACAGCAACGGGAATTCAAGGGAGGCTGCGACATGAAATCGACATTGTTTGCCGCACGGCTGGGACGTTGTGCCACGGCGGGGGCATTCGCGCTTGCCGTGGCGCTGGCAGGAGGAGCCGATGCCGGCGCGGCGCCCGAGTCGAAGGATCCGATCAAGCTCACGATCCACGACTGGACCGGTCAGTACATCACCACGCACATCATGGGCGAGGTGCTGAAATCGATGGGCTACAACATCGAATACGTGCAAGCCGACTACATCGCCCAGTTCGCCGGCCTGGAAAGCGGAGATCTGCACATCGCGATGGAAATCTGGGAAACCACCGGCAAGGACGCGATGCTGGCTTCGCTGGCCACGGGCAAGACCGTGGACCTCGGCGTCACCGGCATGAACGCCATCGAGGAATGGTGGTATCCGCTGTACATGAAGGAAAAGTGCCCGGGTCTGCCCGACTGGAAGGCGCTCAACAAGTGTGCCGAAGCCTTTGCCACGCCGGAGACCGCACCGCGCGGGCGCTATCTCGGCGGCCCGGTGACCTGGGGCGGATTCGATGACGAGCGCGTCGAGGCTCTGGGGCTCAACTTCGAGGTCGTCCACGCCGGAACCGATGCGGCGCTGTTCGCCGAAATCGAATCCGCCTATCAGCGCAAGGCGCCGATCCTGGCCTGGGTCTATACGCCGCACTGGGCGCCGATCAAGTTTAAGGGCGAATGGGTCGAATTCCCGAAGTACGAGGACGCCTGCTACAAGGATCCGTCGTGGGGCATCAACCCCGACATGGCCTACGACTGCGGCAAGCCGCGCGGCTGGATCAAGAAGGTCGGCTGGAAGGACGGCGAGAAGAAATGGCCCAAGGCCTACGCCGCCGTGCGCAAGTTCCGCATCGACAACCAGACCATGGGCGAGCTGATCGCCAAGATCGACCTTGAAGGCCAGAAGCTGGAAGACGTGGTCGCCCAGTGGCTCAAGGACAACGAGTCGATCTGGCGGGAATGGACGAAGTAGGGCACCTTGCTTCATAGTTCACGACACCCGGCCGGTCCGGCGCGCGCGTGCGCCGGGCCGGCGGTTCCGGGTACGACAACGACGATAGTCGAGACGCTCCGCAGGGAGTCGGCGGTGAGCAGAACCTCCGCACCTCAGGCCGGCGAAGCGGCGCAGCCGGTCAAGCTTGCGTGCAGGGGCGTGTGGAAGATCTTCGGCCCCGACGCGGCCGGCTTTCTCGCCCGCCACGGCGGGACGCCCAGCCAGGCGCAACTGGCCGAAGCCGGGCTGATCGGTGCCGTTCACGATGCCACCATCGACATCTACGAAGGCGAAATCTTCGTCATCATGGGGTTGTCCGGTTCAGGCAAGTCGACCTTGCTGCGCTGCCTGTCGCGGCTGATCGAACCGACCGCCGGGCGCATCCTGTTCGAGGGCCAGGATCTGCTTGCCGCCTCCGAGCGCGAGATGATCGAAATTCGCCGCCACAAGATGGGAATGGTGTTTCAGCATTTCGCGCTGCTGCCCCATCTGACGGTGCTCGGCAACGTGGCTTTTCCGCTCGAGGTGCAGGGGGTGGACCGGGCGCGGCGCGAACGCCGGGCACGCGAAGTCATCGAACTGGTTGGGTTGCAGGGCCGCGAGGGATATTACCCGCGCGAGCTGTCGGGCGGCCAGCAGCAGCGCGTCGGTATTGCCCGTTCGCTGGCGGTCGAACCCGAGGTGTGGTTTCTGGACGAGCCGTTTTCGGCCCTCGATCCGTTGATCCGGCGCGAAATGCAGGACGAATTTCTGCGTCTGCAAAGCGTCCTGCGCAAGACCATCGTCTTCATCACTCATGATTTCGACGAGGCGATCCGCCTGGCCGATCGCATCGCCATCATGAAGGACGGTGAAATCATTCAGGTCGGCACCCCGGAAGATCTGGTCGTCAGTCCGGCCACCGACTACGTCGCCGAATTCACCCGCGATGTCGCCCGCGCCAAGGTGTTGACGGCGCGCTCGGTGATGACGGCGGTCGATGGTTCGGACGGTGGGCCTGATGCCGACGATGTTGCCGGTCAGATAGTGGCCGAGGCACGGATCGAATCGATCGCTGCGCGAATCGTCAATGCCGCTAGACCGTTTGCCGTGGTCGACCATGACGGACGCACGCTCGGGCTTCTGACCCGGCAGGCGGTGCTCGACGTTCTGGTCGGACCGGGACCTGACGGCACCCCGTCATGATTCGGGCAATGGCACGGACGGTTTCGCCGGAGGCGCGGCGCAACCCGTGGCTTGGTGCGTGGGTCGGTCTTCTCGTTGCCACCCTGGGGGTGTGGCTGGGCCGCAGCCAATGGGCGTGGGCGGTCGATTATCCGCGAGCCTGGATCGTGCCGCTCAAACGCTGGATCAGCGCCTTCATGAAATGGCTGATCAACGATTTCGATCTTGGCCTGTTTACCTTCAAGGAGCTGACCCGCGGCATCGCATGGTTGCTGGAATGGCCGCACTGGCTGGCCAAGGGACTGCTGGCACAGGGGTTCAAGGTGCCGCTGGGCGGTGAGCAGGTGCTTCAGATTCCCGCTCTGTCCTGGTTCGGGCTGGTCGGCGCGATGACGCTTCTGGCTGCCCGTGTCGGCGATCGCAGGCTGGCGCTGCTGGTGGCCGGGTGTTTCCTCTACCTTGCCGTCTTCGGGCAGTGGCACAGCGCCATGATCACTCTGTCTTCAATCGTCGTTGCGGTGCCGTTGGGCATCGCCGGCGGTGTCGCGCTGGGCATCCTCGGCTATCGCAGCCCCGCGTTCGAGCGCGCGATCACGCCGATTCTGGATCTGATGCAGACGGTGCCGGTGTTCGCCTATCTGGTTCCGGTCCTGTTTCTGTTCGGGTTCGGGCCGGTCTCGGCGATGGTGGCGACGATCATCTATGCCATGCCGCCGATGGTCCGCGTCACCATTCTGGCTCTGCGCATGGTGCCGGAGGAGATCAAGGAATTCGGCCGCATGGCCGGATGCAGCCGCCGTCAGATGACATGGAAGGTTCTGATTCCGGCGGCACGCCCGAGCCTGATGGTCGGCGTCAATCAGGTCATCATGCTGTCGCTCAACATGGTCATCATCGCTTCGATGATCGGCGCCGGCGGACTTGGTCATGACGTCCTGGCCTCGCTCCGGCGCCTGGCCATCGGCGACGGTCTGGAGGCCGGTATCGCGATTACCCTGGTGGCGATCGCGCTCGATCGTCTCAGTCAGGCGTTTGCCGAGCGTGTCGGGACGCAGGCCCACCAGCCCCACACCGACGAAGGCGGCATCGTTGCCGGCCACCCGTACCTGATCGGCGCCCTTGTCCTGCTTGTCGGGACCACCGTTCTCGGCCTGGTGGTGCCGGCCTTCGGCAGCTATCCCGAAGGCCTTCAGGTCACCACCGGCGCGGTGTGGAACGATCTGGTGCGGTGGATCAACGTCAACTTCTTCGATCAGCTCGAAGCGGTGAAGACCTTCTTCCTGCTCAATCTGCTGATCCCGGTAAAGCGCTTCCTTCTGCAACTGCCGTGGAGCGCGGTGGTGGCGATGGTGGCACTGGCCGGGCTGCAGCTCGGCGGCTGGCGGCTGGCGCTGCTCACCGGGGCGCTGGCGACCTTCATCGCCGTCACCGGGCAATGGGAAAAAGCGATGATCACCGTCTACCTGTGCGGCCTGTCGGTCGCCTTTGCCACCGCGATCGGGTGTCCGATCGGCATGTGGGCGGCGCGCAACGAGCGCGTGCACAAGATCGTTCACGCCGTCATCGACACCCTTCAGACGCTGCCCAGTTTCGTCTACCTCATCCCGGTCGTGATGCTGTTCCGGGTCGGCGACTTTGCGGCGATGATTGCCATCGTCGCCTACGCCCTGCCGCCGGCCGTGCGCTACACCGATCACGGCATCCGCAAGATTCCGCCGCCGCTGATCGAAGCGGCGCGGACCTCCGGCTGCACCCGCCGCCAGATCCTGTGGAAGGTGCAACTGCCGCTGGCGCTGCCGGAGATCATGCTGGGCGTCAACCAGACCATTATGTTCGCGCTGTCGATGCTGGTCATCACCGCGCTGGTCGGCACCCGCGATCTGGGACAGGAGGTCTATATCGCCCTGACCAAGGCCGATACCGGGCGCGGCATCGTCGCCGGGGTCAGCGTCGCCTTCATCGCCATCATCGCCGACCGGCTGATCGGCGCCTGGGCGGCCCGGCGCAAGCGACAGCTCGGCTTCGCATGAGGGGAGGGGGCATGAGCGAGGCCACGGCGAAATCCGATCCGGCCGCCCGCGCGGCGCGGTTGCCGTGCTGGTCGGGGGCGGTTGCGCCGGTGCCGATCACCGGCGGCATCACCAACGTCAACTTCATGGTTGAAGACGGCGGGACCCGGTTCTTCGTGCGGGTCGGCGAGGATATTCCGGTTCATGGCGTGCTGCGCTTCAACGAACTGGCGGCGGCACGTGCGGCGGCGGCGGCCGGCATCTCGCCCGAGGTGATCTACAGCGAGCCGGGGATCCTGGTCACCCGCTTCATCGAAGGACGGGCATGGACGCCGCAGGAGGCCCGCGATCCGGCCAACCTGCCCCGAATCGTCGATCTCATCCGCCGCTGTCACCGCGAAGTGCCGCTTCATCTGCGCGGCCCGGTCGTCATGTTCTGGGTCTTTCATGTCGTGCGCGACTACGCCGCCACCCTGTGCGCGGCCGACAGCCGCCACGTCGCCGTGCTGCCCGACCTCCT
>RFLL01000209.1 GCA_003693905.1 Alphaproteobacteria bacterium | reverse complement strand
TTCGCCGCGGCTGTAGAGGCCGACCGCGCTGAACCCGATCATCCGGCCGAGAACGAAATCGGGCGCCCGCTCGCCGACGACATCGAGAAAGACCCGCACCGTGGCGATGCCGCCGAATGATGCGACACGGCGCCATTCAACCAGCTTCGGCCAGACGCCGATACCGGAGGGACGGTGGCGTGCCGCCAGGATGGCGGTGGTCAGAACCCCGATGAGCGAGGCCCAGGCCAGACTCATGTATCCGAACCCGGCCACGGCCAGCCCGATCGAGGCGACGGCATGGGCAAATGAGCTGGCCATCGTCACTCGCGCGCGCACATCGAAGGCCATGTTCCGTCGCAACAGGGCAAGGACGGGAAGCGAAAACGGGATGACGAAAAAATTGAGGCCGAGAACCCGCATGACGTCCCGCAGCCCGGGTTCTTCGTACAGTACCGAGATCGGCACGCTTAACGCGAACAGGACAACTCCGATCGTCCAGCCGATCACCAGGCTGACCCCGAACGCGGTCTGGATGCGCGCACGCGTCAGGTCGCGTTCCTGAATGATGTAGTCGGCAACCCCGAAGTCGCGCACCACGTGGGCCAGTGCCACGAAGGCGACGCCGACGGAATAGACCCCGACTTCCTCCGGCGTCAGGATGCGCGACAGAACGGGAAGGGTGATGAACGACAGCGCCAGATTGAAATATCGCTGCGCGAACGACCAGGCGAACGATTTCCGCAAGATGCTCATGGCATGAAGAACGCTGCGCCCGCCCGTGATGCAATTCCGGCCGGATGCGTGCAACACCCGGTCACATGATCAATTCCACAGTATAAACAGCCTGCGGCACGCTGCGGTGAAGGCTCTATGGCTTTCCGGTCGGATATTCTACAAAGAAAGCCTTGAATTCCTTGTGCGTGCCGTTGGCGTTCCAGCGGAACCCGTTCTGGACCGGCCAGTAATGAACCGGCCAATAGTTGAAAAACTCGTTGCAGGTCGGTTCCTTGTTGCCGCCATAGGTGCCGCCATCGTGACGCCAGATGCGGTCCCAGTTGGCATAGGCGGTCAGAGGATGAAACTCGCCGGTCACCCATTGCAGCTTGTTGTAGGCGCACCAGTAGCGCAGCCCGATCCAGGTTTTCTCGTCCGGTTTGAAGGTTTGGCGCAGAAAGTCGTTGACCGACTGGCTCTTGACCACGGCAAGGCGGCCGCGCACCCCCTTGTAGAAGCGGCTGCGCGCCAGCTTGCGGGCGTTGCTCCAGGTGATCGCGGGAATGTTCGCACCGCGGATCGAATACCCCTTCGTCACCTTGACCAGTTCGAAATAGCTCCTGGTTTCGGGATTGTAGACCGGCGTGTCGTAAAGCGGCTGTGCCCGCACGACAGACGACCCCGCCGCGACGATGCCAAGAACGACCAGAACCGAGAAAAATCGTCTCATGGGTCCCATCCGGTTTCCTCCGGCCCCGCACCATGGCCGCAGTAAACGGCGGAAAAGACGACGGCACCTGACCGCTCGAGCGTCGGCATCTTCACTGTCGCCGTCCCTTCACGCGCTGCCGCAAGGGTGCTCGTGGGCCTGGAGCCAAAGCTCCAAGATCATGATATCCCACACGATTCCGTCGCCGGGCATGGGTCGGGACCGGGCATGATCGGCGATGATGCGGTCTAGGAACGGCTCTTGCAAGTAGCCGCGGTGTTTGAACGCGGCAAGACACTCGTGGGCCAGTGCCCGCAGATCGCCGTCGTCTTTCAGCCATTCCTCGAACGGCATCCCGAACCCGTGCTTTTCCTTGGCCAGCGTTTCGGGCGGCAGGAAGTCCTTGAGCGCCCGTTTGAAGAAGTCGCGCAGTTGCCCGTCGCGGACCAGTACCTCGGGCGGTATCCGGGCGGAAAATTCGGCCAGATCCTCATCGAGAAACGGATAGCGCACCCGCACGCCGGCCAGCGCCGTCATGCGATTGACCTTGCGCAGGTCGTTGTCGGCCAGCGCCGCCGTCAGATCGAGGTGCATCATGCGCTGGACCAGCGCGGTCGAAGCGGTGCGGCGATAAACTTCGCGGCGCAAGGCCAACGGCGCATCGCGGTCGATTTCGGCGGCCGCTGCCGGCGTGAACGCCACCGCCGGGTCGAGCGCGAACCAGTAGTTGTCGGCTTCGAGCCGGTCCGGCAGCGCCAGCGCCCCGCGTTGCAGATAGGCCCAGGCGCGGCGCGCCAGGGCCGATCCGCCGGCTGTCGCCAGGGGGCGCAGAAACAGACCGAGGAATTGCGCCAGAAGACGCCGTCTGGCAGCCTCGCGGGCCTCGAACGCCAGTTGCTCGACATAGCGTTCGTTGCCCCCGAACAGCTCGTCGCCGCCGTCGCCGGCCAGCAGCAGCCCCACGCCGTGCCCGGCCGCCATCCGGGCGCAGCAGTAGGCCGGGATGACCGAAGAATTGCCGAACGGCTCGTCGTAGGTCGCGGCCACGCGCGGAATCAGCTCCAGGGCATCGCGCGGGCCGAGCGCATATTCATTGTAGCGCGCGCCGTAATGAGCCGCAGCGGCACGGGCATAGCGTGATTCGTCGTAACGGTCGTGCTCGAAGACGACGGTGAAGGTGCGTGGCACCGTCCCACTTACCCGGCGGGCCATGCCGACCACCGTGGTGCTGTCGAGGCCGCCGCTCAGGAACGCCCCGATCGTGCCGGGATCTTCTTCGGCCAGGGTACGGCGCACGGCCTGTTCGAGCCGGGCATCGAGCTCCTCGGCCAGGGCCTGCGCATCCGCCTTGCCCCCGTCGCCCCCGTCCCGGTAGGGCATCTGCCAGTAGAACCCGGTGCGGGCGGTTCCGTTCTCGAACATCAGGAACTGCGCCGGCAGGAGCTTGTCGATGCCGCGATAGATCGTGCGCGGCGCCGGGCATACGTAGAACAGCAGAAAGTCATAGACGCCTTGCGCCGTCACGGCAGCGGCGATTCCAGGATGGGCACGCACCGCCTGCGTCGTCGCGCCGAAGACGAGCCCGCCCTCGGCGCTGCGGCCGTAGCACATGGTGTGGACGCCGAAACGGTCGATCGCCAGAAGACCGCGGCCCGCCTGCGGTTCGATCACGGCCAGAGAGAACGGGCCGGCAAGATGGCGGAACAGATCCTCGCCGTCGTGGCGATAGGCCGCGGCCAGCGCGGCCGCGTGGCCACGCGTGCGGGCCATCCGGGCCAGCGACTCCGTGCCCCACCGGGGGTAGCCTTCGATGGCCGCCCACAGGTCATCCTCGACGTGCAACCCGCCATGTCCGGCAACGGCGGTCACATGCAGGCCGGCGCCGGCGCCATCGCGGGAGTCGCATACTGTGTCCGGAACCGACGGCGCCAGGGCCGCCGCCATCCGGGCCAGCACCTGCGCCCCCGACGGCACGCCCGCAGGCATCGGTCCCGACCACCCGCACAGACCGGTCATGGCGTCGTCGCCCGTGCCGCGCTCATACCATCACCTCGGCCGGCTCGGGATGGCCGAGGAAGGCCGTTGGGCTGGCGCTGAGACCGTAGGCGCCGGACTGGAACACCACCACAAGATCGCCGACCTCGGCGCGCGGCAGCGCCACCTTGCCGGCCAGCAGATCGAGCGGCGTGCACAGGCAGCCGACGACGCTTGCCGTCTCGCACGGGGCCGTGTCCATTCGGTTGGCGATAGCAACCGGATAGTTGCGCCGGATCACCTGGCCGAAGTTGCCGCTGGCCGCCAGGTGATGATGCAAGCCGCCGTCGGTGACCAGAAACACCTGACCGCGCGATTCCTTGCGGTCGATGATCCGCGCCACATAGAAGCCGGCTTCGCCGACGATATAGCGGCCAAGTTCGACGATCGTGCGCGCCTGCGGCATCTCGGCGGCGATGCGTTCCGCCAGGGTCGCCAGATTGTCGCCGACGGGAGCCAGATCAAGCGGCCGATCCTTGGGGAAATACGGAATCCCAAAGCCGCCGCCCATGTTGAGGTGGCGCACCGGGGCCGGCGCATGGCGGGCGAGCGCGATCGCCAGATCCACCGTCTTGCGCTGAACGTCGCACAGGATGTCGGCATCGAGGTTCTGCGAGCCGGCAAAGATGTGAAAGCCGATGAAGTCGAGATCGAGCCGCCCCAGCTCCCCCAGCATCTGCGGCACTCGTTCGGCATCGACACCGAACTGCTGGGAACCGCCGCCCATGCGCATGCCGGAAGATTTCAACTCGAAATCCGGGTTGACCCGGACCGCGACGGCGGGGCGCAGCCCCTGTTCCGCGGCCAGGTCCGCGACTAGGCGCATCTGGCCTTCGGATTCGAGGGCGATGACGATCCCGGCGGCCACCGCACGCGCTAACTCGTCGCGCGTCTTGCCCGGTCCGGCGAAGCTGACCCGGGCACGCGGCATCGGGGTGTCGAGCGCCACCTGCATCTCGCGCGCCGAGGCGACGTCGAAGCCGTCGACCAGTCTCGCCAGATGCTGCACCACCGCCGGGATCGGATTGGCCTTGATGGCATAGTTGAGGTGGATTGATTCGGGCAGATGCCGGCGCAGCTCGGCGATGCGGGCATCGAGCCGCGCCCGGTCGTAGGCGTAGAACGGGGTGCGGCCGATCTGGGCCGCCAGACGGGTGACCGGTACGTCGCCGATCAGCAGCTCGCCGTCGGCGACGCGCGCGGCGGCGATGGCGGGATGCGGCGGCAGCGTCTCGGGCGCGGACGTCATGCTTCGGCCTCGTCGAAGGTGTGGAGGAATTCCTGCTTGAGCGCCGCCCGGTCGATCTTGCCGTTGGGCCCGCGCGGCAGCGCCGCGCGCTCGACGATCATCTCAGGCACCATGAACCGGGGCAACTGTTGCCGACAGGCGTCCATCAGGCCGTCGCGATCGAGGCGCTGCCCGTCCGGCGGGACCGCAACCACGACAATGCCCTGACCCAGCGTCGGGTGCGGTACGCCCAGCGCCGCCGCCTCCTTGGCCAGGCCGGAGTTGTAGAACACCTCCTCGATTTCGGTCGGGCTGATGCGATAGCCGGACGACTTGATCATCTCGTCGCGGCGGCCGACGAAATAGAGGAAGCCGTCCTCGTCGCGATAGACGATGTCGCCGGACCATACCGCCAGCTCGGGCACCGGCAGGCCGGCCGGGCGGCCGGGGGCGGGGCGGAACCGCTCGGCCGTGCGCGCGGGGTCGTTCCAGTAGCCCATGGCGACCAGCGCGCCGCGATGGACGAGTTCGCCGTGCTCGCCGGGGGCGCATTCGCTGCCGTCCTCGCGCACCACCAGGATCTCGGCGTTGGGAATCGCCTTGCCGATCGAATCGGGGCGGCGGTCGACCTCGGCCGGGTCCAGGTAGGTGGACCGGAACGCCTCCGTCAGGCCGTACATCAGATACGGCCTGGCCCGGGGAAAGATCGCCCGCAGCCGGTCGAGCAACGGTCGGGGCATGTGGCCGCCGGTGTTGGCGAAATAGCGCAGATGCTCCGCCGCTTCGGCCGGCCAGTCCTGCTGGGCGATCTGGATCCACAACGGCGGCACGCAGGTCAGTCCGGTGATCCGTGCCGCGGCACACTGGCGCACCACATCGCGCGGCACGGATCACCGGACTGACC
>RFLL01000021.1 GCA_003693905.1 Alphaproteobacteria bacterium | reverse complement strand
GCAGCCGAGATCGCTCCACGGATTGGCGCCCTGGCTCATCGGCCGCTGGCTCGGCCGCGCCGGGGCCCTGCGCCGCGTATAGGCGAGCGCGGTATAGGATTCGAGCGCGTGGCTGAGCACGTCGAAGGCACTCGCACCGACCACGTTTTTCGGCAGCGTTCGGGTGCACTCGGGGTCGATCAGCGCCATGGTCGGGCGCAGGCGCCGTGACACGACACCGGTCTTGGCATGCATCGACAAAAGGTCGAACACCGCAATGCCGGTGCACTCCGAGCCCGTGCCGCAGGTGGTCGGGCACGCGATATGGGGCTTGAGCGGCCCCGGCACCGCCTGTCCCGCTCCGATCGGCGGGTTGACGTAGGTCAGCAGATCGGCCGGATAGGTGGAATACAGATTGGCCGCCTTGCAGGTATCCATAACCGATCCGCCGCCGAGCGATACGAAACCGTCGAAGTTTCCTTCCTGAGCGAAGCGGGCGGCGGCAAGAAACGATTCGTCGGTCGGCTCGACCCGGACCTCGTCATAGACCGCCACGTCGATGCCGGCCGCTTCGAGCGACCGGCGCACGCCGGCGAGATGTTCGAGGCCGGCCAGGGTCCTGTCCGTGAACAGCGCCGCCCGCTTGATGCCAAGCGCGGCAGCATGATCGCCGACCTCGCTCAGGACCCCGGGGCCGTAGGTGATCGAGGCGGTATCGACGGAAAAGGCCGTGTCACCGCCCTCGGTAAACGCGAAATAGTGACAACAACCCATGGCTAAACCCTGATCAGTGCCGTGAGAGCTACAGGCCGAGCACCTGTTCCGCCGGAGTGTACGGCAGATCATGCGCCTCTGCGACCGCCTTGTAGGTCACCTGGCCGTGGATGACGTTGAGGCCGTTGCGCAGGTGCGGGTCATCGGCCAGCGCTTGGCGATACCCCTTGTCGGCCAGGGCGAGGACGAACGGCAGCGTGGCGTTGTTGAGGGCGAAGGTGGAGGTTCGCGCCACCGCCCCCGGCATGTTGGTGACGCAGTAGTGGACCACGCCTTCTTCGACGTAGGTTGGGTTGGCATGGGTGGTCGGGCGCGAGGTTTCGGCGCAGCCGCCCTGATCTATGGCGATGTCGACGAAGACCGATCCCGGGCGCATTCGGCGCATCATGTCGCGGGTCACCAGCTTGGGTGCTGCCGCCCCGGGCACGAGCACCGCTCCGATGACCAGATCGGCACCGGTCACGTGGCTTTCGATCGCATCGACCGTGGAATAGATGGTGTTCAGCATCGGGCCGAACTGAAGGTCGAGGGCGTACAGGCGCTCCAGATTCTTGTCGATGACGGTGACATGGGCCTCCATGCCCATGGCCATGCGCGCCGCGTTGGTGCCCGAAACGCCGCCGCCGATGATGACCACCCGGGCCGCCGCCACGCCCGGCACGCCGCCCAGCAGCATGCCCGAGCCGCCCTGTTCCTTCTCCAGGCAATGGGCACCGACCTGCACCGACATCCGGCCGGCGACCTCGCTCATCGGCGACAGCAGCGGTAATCCTCCGTTGGGGCTGGTCACCGTCTCATAGGCAATCGCCACGCAGCCCGATTCCATCAGCCCCCTGGTCTGCGGCAGGTCGGGTGCCAGATGCAGATAGGTGAACAGGATCTGGTCCTTGCGCAGCATCTCGTATTCGGATGGCTGCGGTTCCTTGACCTTGACGATCATGTCGGCACGGGCGAAGACCTCCGCGGCGGTGTCGACCACCTCGGCCCCGGCGGCGCGGTAGGCCTCGTCGGCAAAGCCGATTCCGGCTCCGGCCCCGGTCTCGACGATGACCTGATGACCGTGGTGAACCAGCTCACGCACCGAAGCCGGAACCAGACCGACGCGATATTCTTCGACTTTGATTTCCTTCGGAACTCCAACAAGCATCCGCTTTTTTCCTTCTTTCTCGTGCGTGATTGAACCGTCCCGTCTGCCGCGAGCCGCGGGCGCGGGGATGCGCGCCCGCTCGGCTCAGGCGCGCATGCGCTCTCCCCTTGGATCATACATCGGTCGCAGGCTGGCCGTCGCCGGATATCGTTTGTTCGCAACTGAAATTTCGTAATGGCCGGCAGCGACGAAATCGGCATCGACACCGGCTTCATTGCATACGTACCCGAGCCCGATGGCACGACCGAGCGTATGACCGTAATTGCCCGAGGTCAGATAGCCGACCAGCCGGCCGTCGCGGTAGATGGGCTCGTTGTGATAGAGCAGCGGCTCCGGATCCTCGAGCGCGAACTGCACCAGCCGTCTGGTCAGGCCCCTTTCCTTCTGGCGCAGCAGAGCATCGCGACCGATGAAGGCCACCGCCTTGTCGAATTTGCAGGCGAAGCCGAGACCGGCTTCCAGGGGCGTATCCTCGTCAGTGATGTCGTGGCCCCAGTGACGGAACGCCTTTTCGATGCGGCAGGAATCGAGCGCGTGCATCCCGGCCAGACGCAAACCATGCGCATCGCCACGGGTGACGAGGGCATCGAACACGCCGGCCGCGAACTCGCTGGGAACATAGAACTCCCAGCCCAGCTCGCCGACATAGGTGATGCGCAGGGCCCACACCGGCGCGGCGCCGATTTCAATGCGCCGGGCAGTGGCAAAGGGAAAGGCCGCGTTCGACAGATCCGCCGTGCTCACTTCACCGAGCAGCGCGCGGCTGTTCGGGCCCATGAGGCCGAGAACGGCGTAGCCACCGGTGACATCGGCGACGGTGACGCAGGCGTCTTCGGGAACGTGCCGGGTGAGCCAGGTCCAGTCGCGCCGCGCCGCGGCCGCCCCGGTGACGATCAGATAGCGATCTTCGGCCAGCCGGGTCACGGTCAGGTCGGCTTCGATGCCACCGCGCGGGTTCAGCCACTGGGTATAGACCACGCGGCCCGGTGCGCCGCCGACGTCGTTGGCGCAGATGCGTTGCAGGACCGTTTCGGCATCGCGGCCCTGGACCAGAAACTTGGCGAACGAGCTTTGGTCGAACAGGGCGACCGCCTGGCGCGCGGCCGTGTGCTCGGCGGCCGCGCAGGCAAACCAGTTCTGGCGGCCATAGCTGTATTCGTAGCGCGGCGTGACCCCTTCCGGTGCGAACCAGTTGGCCCGCTCCCACCCCGCAACCTCGCCGAAGCAGGCACCGCGCGCTTTCAGCCGCTCGTGCAAGGGGGACAGGCGGATGTTGCGTCCCGTTTCGAACTGGCGATACGGCCAGTGCATGGCATAGAGCAGGCCCAGCGCCTCGGCGGCACGGGCGACGACATAGGGCTTGGCGTTCTGGAACGGCTGGAAGCGCCGGATGTCGACCTCGGACAGGTCGAACGGCGGCGCGCCGGCGACGATCCATTCGGCCAGGGCCTTGCCGGCCCCGCCCGAGGACTGGATGCCGATCGAATTGAAGCCGGCGGCGACGTAGAAGTTCCGCAGCTCCGGCGCTTCGCCCAGAATGTAACGATCGTCGGGGGTAAAGCTTTCCGGGCCATTGAAGAATTTGCGGATGCCGGCGCTCTCCAGGGCCGGTATCCGGTGCATGGCGCCTTCGAGAATGGGCAGAAAATGCTCCATGTCCTCGGGCAGCTCGTCGAAGCAGAAATCTTCGGGGATGCCGTCCACCGCCCACGGCTTGGCATTCGCCTCGAAGGCGCCGATCAGCAGCTTGCCGGCATCCTCCTTGTAATAGGCGCTGCCGTCCATGTCGCGCAGCACCGGCAGGTCGGGGGTGATACCGGTCATCGGTTCGGTGACGACGTAGAAATGTTCGCACGGATGCAGCGGCACCGCGACGCCAGCCATCAGTCCGACCTCGCGTGCCCACATGCCGGCGCAGTTGACGACGACTTCAGCCGCAATGTCGCCGCGCGCGGTACGCACGCCAGTTGCCCGGCCCTTGGCCGTCAGGATGCCGGTGACCGTGGTGTCCTCGATGATGCGAACGCCCTTGGCGCGCGCGCCCTTGGCCAGCGCCATGGCCGCATCGGCCGGGTTCACCTGCCCGTCGTTGGGATAATAGATGGCCCCGATCACGTCATCGACGTTGAGCAGAGGGTACAGCGCCTGCGCCTCCCGTGGTCCGATCAGGTGGACCTCGATCCCCAGAATCCGGGCCAGATCGGCACTGCGCCGGTGTTCTTCCCAGCGCTCCTCGTTGGTGGCGATGCCCAGGCTGCCGTTGCGTTTCAGCCCCGTAGCCTGCCCCGTTTCGGCTTCGAGCCGGGCAAACAGCTCCATCGTTTCGTGGGCCAGGCGCGACAGGGTCAGGCTACCCAGGACTTCACGCACCAGCCCGGCCGCGTGCCACGTGGTGCCGCAGGTCAGCCTGCGCCGTTCCAGCAGCACGACGTCGCGCCAGCCCAGTCCGGCCAGGTGATAGGCAAGCGAGCAGCCGACGATCCCGCCACCGATGATGACGGCCCGGGCGTGCGTGGGCAGTTCATTCATTGCGCTGAAGCCTCCCCGGAT
>RFLL01000208.1 GCA_003693905.1 Alphaproteobacteria bacterium | reverse complement strand
CGGGCCGCGGTCAAAAACCGGTTCACATCCTGCGGATCGGTATCGAAGGCGGTCACCAGACGCACCTCGCAGGCCTCCGGCGCCCCCCAGCGATAGAATGCAAAGCCGTCGTCGAGCAGGCCGGCAATCATCGCTTCGGGCAGGCGCGCAAACACCTCGTTGGCTTCGACCGGATGGATCAGCGCCACCCCCGGCAACGTGGCCAGCCCGTCGCCCAGACGCCGCGCCATGGCGTTGGCGTGACGGGCATTGCGCAGCCACAGATCGTCGGCGAGATAGGCTTCGAGCTGGGCCGAGAGAAAGCGCATCTTCGAGAACAGATGCCCGCCGCGTTTGCGCCGATAGCCGAATTCCTCGGCCATGCCCGGCGCAGGCTTGAATAGAATCACCGCCTCGGCCCCGAGGGCGCCGTTCTTGGTCGCGCCGAACGACAGCGCATCGACGCCGGCCTTCCAGGTCGCCTCGGCCGGCGAGCAGCCGAGCGCAACCAGGGCGTTGGCGAAGCGCGCCCCGTCGACGTGCAGCCCGAGGCCGTGACGCCGCGCCACCGCCGCAATCGCCGCGACCTCGTCCGGCGTATAAACGGTGCCGGCTTCGGTAGCCTGGGTCAGGCTGATTGCCGCCGGCTGCACCGCATGGACCACACCGGCGCCGGTGATCGCCCCTTCCAGCGTCTGCGGATCGAGCTTGCCGTGGGCCCCGGGCAGGGGTATCAGCTTGGCGCCGCCGGTGTAGAATTCGGGTGCGCCGCACTCGTCGACGTGGATGTGCGCCTCGCGGTGGCAGTAGACCGCCCCGTACGGCGGCACCATCACCGACAGCGCCAGAACGTTGGCCGCGGTGCCGGTCGCGACGGGAAAGACCGCCACTTCGGTCTCGAAGATCTCACCCAGACGCGCCGCAACGCGGGCGGTGATGTCGTCGGCACCGTAGGGCATCGCCGTGCCACCGTTGGCCGCTTCCAAGGCGCGCAGAATCTCGACCGAGGCACCGGTTGCATTATCGGAGCAGAAATTGACCATGTCGGCGTCCTTACCCCTTGATGCGCATCCGGCCGGCGGGCCGGATCATGGCGCGGTCCGCAGCTGCACCCGGCCCTGCACCCGGCCGCTGGCGAGGTCGATGACCACGACCTGCTGGCAGCCGCGTTCCGCCGGCCCGTCGGCGCGCACGATCAGCCGCCCGTCCCGGGCCTCAGCCGCGGCCAGACGGCACCCCGCGGGAAGATCGAGCATGACATCGCCGAAGGCGGGGCCACCCGCCGGAGCCGACAGGCGCGACACCAGGCCATAGGCGACCAGGGCCAAAGCAACCACGATGAGCCCCCCCATGACGATGACGAGAATCTTGAGCGTCTGCATGCTCTGGGCCGTTTCCCGCTGTACCGGGGCGCGGAGATCCGCATGAACAATCCGACTGCCGGGACCCCGACTGCCGAAACCGCCGCGCCGCGGCGCTACGACGTGACGGCCGAGGCCGCCGATGCCGGCGCGCGAATCGACCGCCTGCTCGCCGCGCGGCTGCCGGCGC
This sequence comes from Alphaproteobacteria bacterium, assembly GCA_003693905.1. GTDB lineage: Bacteria > Pseudomonadota > Alphaproteobacteria > Kiloniellales > J153 > J153. The sequence goes on along the minus strand of RFLL01000208.1, from coordinate 2,648 downwards.
TTTCGCGCAGCCGGATCAAGGCTCTGATCGAACAGGGGTGCCTGTCCGTCGGCGGCGCCACGATAGTCGAGCCCTCATACCGGGTCAAACCCGGCCAAACTTTCGCCATCATCGTTCCCGAACCTGCGCCCGCGACGCCGCAGGCGCAAGCCATCCCGCTCGACGTCCTCTACGAAGATGAAAGTCTGGTCGTGCTCGACAAACCCGCCGGCCTGGTTGTCCACCCGGCCCCCGGCAACCCGGACCGAACCCTGGTCAACGCCCTGCTCGCCCATTGCGGGCCAGATTTCGCCGGCATCGGCGGTGTGCGACGTCCCGGTATCGTCCATCGTCTCGACAAGGACACCAGCGGCCTGATGGTCGTCGCCAAGACCGAAGCGGCCTACCACGCCCTGGCCGCGCAATTCGCCGCCCGTGACGTCGAACGCGCCTATCTGGCCATCGTCTGGGGCGCGCCCGAACCGGCGGTCGGCGAAATTTCCGGGAACATCGGGCGCAGCCCGCGCAATCGCAAGAAGATGGCCGTCCTGCGCCATGGCGGCCGGCCGGCCCGTACCCGTTACCGGGTCGTGCAGCGCCTGGCCGACGGAGCGGCGAGCCTGGTCGAATGCCGCCTGCTGTCGGGACGCACCCACCAGATTCGGGTCCACATGGCCGCCCGTGGCCATCCCCTGATCGGGGACCCGCTCTACGGGGGCGGCAGTCGTGCCCGCCTGGCCCGTCTGCCCGCCGGCAAACGCGCCGCGGCCGCAGCCTTCCGGCGTCAGGCGCTTCATGCCGCCACGCTCGGATTTCGTCATCCGCAGACCGGTGAACTGCTCCGATTCAACCGGGAACCTCCCCCTGATTTTAAGGCCTTGAAATTATCCTTAGAATGACTATAAGGTAGAGACTCAATCATGATCGAATTGGTATGATTTATAGGGATGCCGAACACACGCACACCGTATAAGATGAACGGCGATGACACGCCGGCCACGACCACGACCCGGCAACGCAGCGCACGCTCGCGAACAAACCGCGCAACGGGGAGAAACCGCATGACCGGGACAGACCGGACGACGGGCAGATCCCGCAGCACGGGCACGCCCCGAAAGGCTGGCGCGACCCGAAAGACGGGGACGACGCGAAAGACGGGGACGACCCGGAAGACGGGCCACAAGACGGATGCGACCCGCACGCCGGAGGCGAAGCGTACGCCGGCGGCGGAACGCCGCCGCGGGGCCAGTGCCGCCACGAAGGAAACGAAAGCCATGACGCCCCGGAAGCTCCCGGTCCTCGTCACCGAGGGGAACCTATCGCGCTACCTCCAGGAAATCCGCAAGTTTCCCATGCTGGAAGCGGACGAGGAATACATCCTGGCCAAGCGCTGGCGCGAACACGGCGATATCGAGGCGGCGCACAAGCTGGTCACTTCGCATCTGCGCCTGGTGGCCAAGATCGCCATGGGCTACCGCGGTTACGGCCTGCCGCTGTCGGAGCTCATCTCCGAAGGCAACGTCGGCATGATGCAGGCGGTCAAGCGCTTTGACCCGGAACGCGGGTTCCGCCTCGCCACCTATGCGATGTGGTGGATCCGGGCCGCGATCCAGGAATACATCCTGCATTCGTGGTCGCTGGTGAAGATGGGCACCACCGCGGCGCAGAAGAAGCTGTTCTTCAACCTGCGCAAGCTGAAAGGCCAGATGCAGGCGATCGAGGAAGGCGATCTGCAGCCCGAACAGGTGACCAAGATCGCCGAAACGCTGAACGTGCCCGAGGTCGATGTCGTCAACATGAACCGGCGCCTGGCCGCGCCCGACCATTCGTTGAACGCGCCGTTGCGTATCGACGGCGACGGCGAATGGCAGGACTGGCTGGTCGACGAGTCGGAGGACCAGGAAAGCCTGCTTGCCGATGCCGAGGAACTGGAACAGCGCCGGGCGCTGCTCGAAGAGGCGATGAAGACCCTGAACGAACGCGAACGGCACATCCTTCAGGAACGGCGCCTGAAGGAACAGCCTACCACGCTCGAAGAGCTGTCGCAGGTCTACGGCATCAGTCGCGAGCGCGTGCGCCAGATCGAGGTCCGCGCTTTCGAGAAGCTGCAAAAAGCCATTCGCAACGCAGCCATCGAAAAACACCTGGCAACCGCGTGAGCGCCCGGCGCCCGATGCGGACCCGCAAGCTGCGATGAACCAGCCCTCCTCTCCGGACCCGGCCACGATTCGCGCCGAACAGGGCGATTCCTGGGACCGGGTCGCTGCCGCCTGGGCGCGCTGGTGGCCGGTTTTCGAGGCGGCCGCCCAACCGGTCAGCGACACCCTGGTCGCGCGCGCCCGCTTGACCCCGGGCCAGCAGGTACTCGACGTCGCCACCGGCATCGGCGAGCCGGCGATCACCGCGGCGCGGCGGGTCCTGCCTGGCGGCCATATCGCGGCCGCCGACATCGCCCCGGCGATGCTGACCCAGGCGCAGGCGCGCGCCGCCCGCTTGGGGATCGACAACATCACGTTTCATCGTCTCGACCCGGCGCACCCGACGCCGCCCGAGGGCCCCTTCGATGCCGTCGTATGCCGCTGGGGCCTGATGTTCGAACCCGACGTGCCGGCGACCCTCAAGGCATGGCGGGCGCGCCTGCGTCCCGGTGGACGTGTCGCGGTTGCGGT
>RFLL01000207.1 GCA_003693905.1 Alphaproteobacteria bacterium | reverse complement strand
GCCACGGGGTGTCGATTTCGCACCGCAGCCATGGCTCGACCGGCAACCGGCAGGATCCGGGCAAGGTGTTCAAGAACAAGAAGATGGCCGGTCACATGGGGGATCGGCGCGTGACGGTGATGAACCTTCAGGTGGTGGCGACCGATCCCGACGAAGGGCTGATCCTGGTGCGCGGCGCGGTTCCGGGCGCCGAAGGCGGCTGGGTGCGGGTGCGCGATGCGCGCAAGCGGCCGTTGCCCGAAGGCGTGCCGTTTCCGGCCGGATTGAAGCAGACGCCCGCGGCGGATGAGACAGCGGCCGCGCAGGCGGGCGATGACGCCCCGGCGAGCGAAGAAGAAAAGAAGGACTGACGGCGATGAAATGCGCGGTCACCACGTTGGATAACAAGCCGGCGGGCGAGATCGATCTCGACGATACGATCTTCGGGCTGCCGCCGCGCGCCGACATTCTGGCGCGCATGGTCAACTGGCAGCTCGCCAAACGTCGCGCCGGCACCCATGCGGTCAAAGGGCGCAGCGACGTCGCAGCGTCGAAAAGCAAGATCTACCGTCAGAAGGGTACCGGTCGGGCCCGGCACGGGGCGCGTACCGCCAACATCTTCCGCGGCGGCGGCCAGGTGTTCGGACCGGTCCCGCGCGACCATTCCCACAAGCTGCCGAAGAAGGTGCGCAAACTGGCGCTCAAGACGGCGCTTTCGGTCAAGGCCGCCGACGGCAAGCTGGTGGTGCTGGATTCGGTGCAGATCGACACTCCCAAGACCGGCGCCCTGGCCAAGAAGCTGGATGCTCTCGGATGGGAATCGGTGCTGGTCATCGACGGTACGCAGGTCGATCCCGGCTTTGCCCGGGCGGCCCGCAATCTGCCCAATGTCGACGTGCTGCCCGAAGGCGGCGCCAATGTCTATGACATCCTGCGCCGGGACACCCTGGTGCTGACCAGACAAGCGGTTGAAGCGTTGGAGGCGCGCCTCAAATGAGCCGGGCTCGGGCTTACCGGAAGATCGACCCCACGCCGTCGAGCGAACGCCTGTACGAGGTCATTCGCCGACCCGTCGTGACCGAAAAATCGACCCTCGCCTCGCAGCACAATCAGGTCGTGTTCGAGGTGCCGCTGGATGCCACCAAGCCGGAGATCAAGGTCGCGGTCGAGACCCTGTTCAAGGTCAAGGTCAAGGCGGTCAACACGACGCGGATCAAAGGCAAGATCAAGCGGTTTCGCGGCGTGCGCGGCCGCCGGGTGGATGTGAAAAAGGCCTACATCACGCTTGCCGAAGGCCACAGCATCGACGTGACTACGGGGATCTAGGGCGATGGCGCTGAAGAAATACAAACCCGTAACGCCCGGTCGGCGCGGCCTGGTTCTGGTCGACCGCAAGGGACTGCACCGGGGCAAGCCGGTCAAGACGCTGACCGAGGGGCTGACCAAGAAGGGCGGGCGCAACAACACCGGGCGGATCACCGCGCGTCGGCGCGGCGGCGGACACAAGCGCCTCTACCGGGTGGTTGATTTCCGGCGCCGCAAGTACGATGTGCCGGCCAAGGTGGTGCGTCTGGAATACGATCCCAACCGCACCGCCTTCATCGCCCTGATCGAGTACGAAGACGGCGAGCTCAGCTACATTCTGGCGCCTCAGCGCCTCGACGTCGGCGATACGGTGGTATCCGGGGCCCGGGTCGACATCAAGCCGGGCAACGCCATGCCGCTGTCGGCGATCCCGGTCGGCACTATCGTCCACAATGTGGAACTGAAGCCGGGCAAGGGCGGACAGATCGCCCGCTCCGCCGGGACCTATGTCCAGCTCGTCGGGCGCGATGCCGGCTATGCGCTGCTGCGCCTGTCGTCGGGCGAGGTGCGGATGGTGCGCGGCGAATGCATGGCCACGGTCGGGGCGGTGTCGAATCCGGATCAGGCCAACATCACCCTGGCCAAGGCCGGGCGTCGGCGCTGGCTGGGCAAACGTCCGGCGGTGCGCGGGGTGGCCATGAACCCGATCGACCACCCGCACGGCGGCGGCGAGGGGCGGACCTCCGGCGGTCGCCACCCGGTGACGCCGTGGGGCAAACCGACCAAGGGCGCCAAGACGCGCCGTAACAAGCGGACGGATTCGCTCATCGTGCGACGCCGTCACAAGAAGTCGTAAGGAGGAGGGCTGGCGTGGCTCGCTCTGTTTGGAAAGGCCCGTTCGTCGATGGCTACCTGCTGAAGAAGGCCGAGCAGGTGCGCGCCTCGGGCCGCAACGAAATCATCAAAACATGGTCGCGCCGTTCGACCATCATGCCGCAGTTCGTCGGCCTGACGTTCGGCGTGCACAACGGCAAGAAGTTCCTGCCGGTCCTGGTGACCGAAAACATGGTCGGGCACAAGTTCGGTGAATTTGCACCGACCCGCACGTTCTACGGCCATGCCGCCGACAAGAAGGCGAAGAGGGGCTGAGACGATGGGCAAGCCGAAACATCCGCGCCGGCTGGGCGACAACGAGGCGATGGCGGTGGCGCGCAACCTGCGCTCGAGCCCGCGCAAGCTGAACCTGGTGGCGCAGAGCATTCGCGGTAAAAGCGCCGAAGCCGCGCTGGCGGAGCTGTCGTTCTCCAAGCGGCGGATCGCCCGCGACGTGAAGAAAGTTCTGCAATCCGCCGTGGCGAATGCGGAAAACAACCATCAACTCGACGTCGACCGCCTCTATGTGGCCGAAGCCACGGTCGGCAAGGGCTTCGTTCTCAAGCGCTGGCGCGCGCGAGCGCGCGGCCGGGTGGGGCGCATTCTGAAACCCTGGAGCTCGATCACCGTCATCGTGCGTGAACGCGAGGAAACTGCCTGATGGGCCAGAAAGTCAATCCGATCGGGCTGCGGCTCGGCATCAACCGGACCTGGGATTCGCGCTGGTTCGCGGATTCGAGCTATGCCTCGCTTCTGCACGAGGATCTGCGCATCCGCCGCTTTCTTCATGATCGCCTGCGTCAGGCCGGGGTCTCGCGGATCGTGATCGAGCGCCCGACCAAGAAGGCGCGCATCACCATTCACACCGCACGTCCGGGCGTGGTCATCGGCAAGAAGGGGGCGGATATCGAGAAGCTGCGGACCGAACTTCAGAAGATGACCGGCAGCGAGGTGCACCTGAACAT
>RFLL01000206.1 GCA_003693905.1 Alphaproteobacteria bacterium | reverse complement strand
GTGCAGAATCGGGGCCCCCTTGCGCTCGACGCACCGTCGGCGCGCGCCCCCTGGGCACCGACCTCGGACCCCGCCGATGCCACCTGGCAGCCCCTTTTCGCCGGCGCCGATGCCCGTCGCATCTTCACCTACGCTCGTCCCGACGGAGCCCGGGTCGATCTGTTCGTCGCCTATTACGTGCATCAGCGCCAGGGGGCGGAAGTGATCCACTCGGCCAACACGATGACCGGCGCCAAACCGTGGGAGCGCATCGGCAGCGGCACGATCGTGGCCACCCTCGACGGCGCGCCCGTGACTCTTGCCACCCTGCGCGCCCGCCGCGCGGATCGGCAGCGCCTGGTGTGGTACTGGTACTGGGTCGACGGCCGCTTCACGTCGAGCCCCTATGTGGCCAAGCTGTGGGAGGTCAAGGCGAAGCTGCTGGGCGGTGAGCGCCGGGCCGCCGTCGTGGCGATCGCCGCCGATTATCAGGACACGCCCGGCGAGGCGGCGCGGATCCTGCGCGACTTCCTCGACCACGTCGGAGCGATCGGCCCCGTGCTGGCGCGTACCGACTGACCGCGAGACCCGACCGGCAGGCGACAGGACGGAGGATCGACCACCCGTGTGCGGCATTACAGGCATCTTCGACGGCAGCGGGCGAAGTCGCGTGGATCGCGGCCTGCTGGCCCGCATGAACGATGCGCAAAGCCATCGCGGCCCCGACGATTCGGGCCTGTTCGTCGCACCCGGTATCGGTCTTGCCCACCGCCGCCTGTCGATCATCGACCTTGCCGGCGGTCATCAGCCGCTGTTCAACGAGGACGGCACGGTGGTCGTCGTCTACAACGGCGAGATCTACAACTTTCAGGACTTGGCGCACGAGCTTGCCGCCGCCGGGCACGTCTTCCGCACCCACTGTGATACCGAGGTCATCGTCCATGCGTGGGAGGAATGGGGCGAAAACTGCGTCGAACGGTTCCGCGGCATGTTCGCCTTTGCCCTGTGGGATGCGAATTGCGAAACCCTGTTTCTGGCTCGCGACCGGCTGGGCATAAAGCCGTTGTACTATGCGATTCTGAACGGTCGGACGCTGCTGTTCGGATCGGAGCTGAAAAGCCTTCTCCCCCACCGCGACCTGCCGCGGCGGATCGACCCGCGCGCCGTCGAGGACTACTTCGCCTACGGCTACGTTCCCGACCCGCGCACCATCTATGCCGACGTCGCCAAACTGCCGCCGGGGCACACCCTGTGCTGGCGTCGCGGTGCACCGATGCCGCGGCCGCGCCAGTATTGGGATGTCGCCTTCGACGCCCGGCACGGCCTGGATGAGGCCGAGGCCGCGGCGGAACTGGTCGCGCAGTTGCGCGAGGCGGTACGCATCCGCCTCATCGCCGAGGTCCCACTGGGAGCGTTTCTGTCCGGTGGCGTCGATTCCAGCGCCGTCGTGGCGATGATGGCGGAATTGTCGCACGACCCGGTCAATACCTGCTCGATCGGTTTCAAGCAGGCCAGCCATGATGAATCCGGGTACGCCGCGCAGATGGCTGCCCATTGCGCCACCCGTCACTTCACCGAAGAGGTCGATGCCGACGCCTTCGACCTCGTCGACCGTCTGGCCGCGATATACGACGAACCCTTCGCCGATGCCTCCGCGATCCCGACCTATCAGGTGTGCGCGCTGGCGCGCCGGCACGTGACCGTGGCGCTGTCGGGCGACGGCGGCGACGAAGTGTTCGCCGGCTATCGTCGTTATCGCTGGCACCACTACGAAGAGCAGATCCGCGCCCGTCTGCCGCAGGGCCTGCGCCGGGCGCTGTTCGGGGCCCTAGGCCGGCTGTATCCGAAGCTCGACTGGGCGCCGCGGCCGTTGCGGGCCAAGACCACGTTGCAGGCGCTGGCGCGCGATTCGACCGCGGCCTACTTCCACAGCGTGTCGCAAAGTACGGACGACATCCGGGCCCGCCTGTTTTCTCCGGCGCTGCGCCGGGATCTCCAAGGCTACCGGGCCATCGAAGTCCTGCGCGATTTCATGGACCGTGCCCCGGCCGAGCATCATCTGGAAAAGATCCAGTACGCCGATTTCAAGACCTACCTGCCGGGCGACATCCTGACCAAGGTCGATCGCGCCAGCATGGCCCATTCACTCGAAGTCCGGGTTCCGATCCTCGATCACGAGTTCGTGGAATGGGCCGCGCACCTGCCGGCCGACCTCAAGCTGCGCGGCGGCGAGGGAAAGCACGTCCTGAAGAAGGCACTGGAGCCCCACGTTCCGCGCACCATCCTCTACCGTGACAAGATGGGGTTCGGGGTGCCGCTGGCGGCGTGGTTCCGCGGCCCCTTGCGGACCCGTGTACACGAAGCGCTGAGCGGCCCGGTGCTGGCCGGGACCGGCCTCTTTGACATGGATTTCGTGCACACGCTGGTGACGCGCCATCAGTCCGGCGCCCGCGATTACAGCGAGCCGATCTGGGCCCTGGTCATGTTCGAATCGTTCCTGCGCCGGGTTCACGATGCCGGCGCGGCGCACGCACCGACCGACTCCGAGCTGCTCGACCCGGCCCCGATCTGATCCCGGCATTCCCGGCCCCCGACCTCCGTTCACCATCGCCGCCCTTCCCGATCGCCAAGAGATGCCCGTTTTGAGCCCATCGAAGCATTCCGGCGCTCCCGCCTCCCTCTTCCTCCGATGCAGATGCCGCGGCCGGGGATGCGGCCTCCGGCACGTCGCCGGGCGCATTCTCGGACTGATGGCAGCGACCCTCATGATCCTGTCGGAAGTGGCGGCGGGTCCGGTCGTTGCCGGAGCGGCCGAACTGAGTGTGACCATCAAGCAGGTCAAGCCGGCCGTGGTCGGCATTGGCACGGTCCTGAGCGCCCGGCGGCCACCGCTGCGTCTGCTGGGAACGGGATTCGTCGTCGTGGACGGGACCTTGGCGATCACCGCCGCCCACGTTCTGCCGCGCTTTCTTGACAGCGCGCGGCACGAATACCTTGCCGTGTTCGTACCTGCCGGGCGCACCGTGCATGCCCGACGAGCACGCGTCGTGGCCACCGACAAGGTCCATGACGTCGCCATTCTGGCCTTTGATGGCTCGCCTTTGCCGGCCCTGCGCCTGGGCAACGATGCACAGGTCGAGGAGGGGCAGGAAATCGCCTTTACCGGTTTTCCGATCGGTGCCGTTCTGGGCCTGTTCCCGGTCACGCATCGCGGTATCGTTTCCGCCATCACACCAATTGCGATTCCGCAGGTATCGGCGCAAGAGCTTGACGCACGGACGATCCGCTCGCTGCGCACGCCAAGCGACGTCTTCCAGCTCGACGCCACCGCCTATCCGGGCAACAGCGGCAGCCCGCTGTACGACCCCGCCACGGGCGCCGTCTATGCCATCGTCAACAGCGTCTTCGTCAAGCAGACGAAGGAACGGGTGCTGCAGGATCCCAGCGGCATCACCTATGCGGTGCCGATACGCCACGCCCGGGCACTCCTGGCCACGCTGGATACCCGCTGATGCCATCAACAGCTTCATATCGTTAATTGTTAACCAAACTCCGATAACATGACGCTTCGAACCGCACCGCACGACACGCAGCCACCACGCACACGGACCCGCCCGGCGGGCAGCACCGGACAGGCGCGGTCGAGTTTGTGCATCCCGAGGTCAGACATCCTGCACGTGACGCCGGATCAAGGTCGATGATCAAGCTGCTGAGCATGCACGTCCCGAAGCCTTTTCTGGCTTTGGCCGCCGTCGAGGCGGCAATCCTGATGCTGTCGCTCTACACCGGGGTTCTGATCAGTTGGGTCAATTTCGATTTCAGTTACAGGGACTTCATCGAATTTCTGCCCGAGGCGCTCAGTTTCGCCTCGATCATGATCACGGTGATGTTCGCCCTCGGCCTCTACAACGAGACGATCGCCCTGACTCTGCCTCAGGTCATCGTCCGGATGACCGTCAGCTTCGTGCTCGGCTTCGTCATTCTGTCGGCGATCTTCTACATGGTGCCGGCGGTGATCATCTGGCGCAGTGTCATGGCCGGCACGATGGTTACGGCCTATCTCGGCGTTCTTCTGGCACGTACGGTCTTTCTGCACGCCATCGACCTGACCCCGCTCAAACGACGCATCGTCGTCGTCGGCAGCGGCGCGCGCGCGGCACGCATCGAACAACTGGAACGCCGCGGCCAGGCGTTCGGGTTCGTCTGTCTGGGATATCTTCCCACGCCCGGCGAGACGCCGGCGGTCTCCGCCGAGCGGATCCTCGACCCGGCAACCGGACTCTGCGATTTCGCGCGCCGCAACAATATCTCGGAGATCGTCATCGCCCCCGAGGACCGGCGTCAGCGCCTGCCGATGGAAGAACTGGCGGAGTGCGCGTTCCAAGGCATCAGCGTCTGTGATTTTCTGCGCTTCTGGGAACGGGAAGCCAAGCGGGTCGATCTCGATGCCCTGCCACAGAACTGGCTGATCTATTCGAGCAGTTTTCCCGGCAACCGCCTGCATCGGTTTTTCAAGCGCCTGTTCGACATCGTCGTCAGCGTCATCGCGCTGATTCTTCTGATGCCGTTGCTGGTGTCGACGGCAATCGCGATCAGGCTCGACAGCCCCGGCCCCGTGTTCTATCGCCAGCAACGCGTCGGCCTGCGCGGGCAACCGTTCGAGCTTCTCAAATTTCGCAGCATGCGTCCCGATGCCGAACGCGACGGCCCGCGCTGGGCAGCGGCGCGCGACGACCGGGTCACGACCATCGGCAGTTTCATCCGCAAGGTGCGGATCGACGAATTGCCCCAGATCTTCAACGTGCTCAAAGGCGAGATGAGCTTCGTCGGCCCCCGCCCCGAGCGCCCTTTCTTCGTCGAACAGCTTGCCAAGGAAATCCCCTTCTATCGCGAGCGATTCCGGGTCAAGCCGGGGATTACCGGCTGGGCGCAACTCAACTATCCTTATGGCGCCTCGGTCGCCGACGCGCGGGCGAAGCTGGAATACGACCTCTACTATATTCGGCATTTCGGTCTGATGCTCGACACCATCATCGTGCTTCAGACGATCCGCGTCGTTCTGTGGCCGCCGCCGCAAAATGCATGACCCCGTATTCACCATGACCAGTGCAGCACCGCCGCCTGCAAGCCCGACCGCAGCCGCGCTGGACACGACGCCGCCCGCCCCGGGGTCGGGACCGCAGGCACGCCGTCCTCATCTGCTGCACGTATTCCCGAGCTTTGTGCCCGGCGGCGTGCCGATCCGCATCGCCACCATCATCAATCTTCTGGCCGGGCGCTATCGCCACACCGTGATCGCCATGGACGGGCGCTACGAGTGTCGCACGCGCATCGACCCGTCCTGCGACGTCGCGGTGCGTCCGCCGCCGGTCACGGCCGACCCGGTGCGCACCGTTCTGCGCCTGCGCACGGCATTGCGCGACATCGCCCCGGATCTGCTGCTGACCTACAACTGGGGCGCCATCGAATGGGCCCTGGCCAACGCTCCGCGGCCGCTGTGCCCGCATTTGCATTTCGAAAGCGGCTTCGGCCCCGAAGAAGCGGACGGGCAGCTTCGCCGGCGCGCGCTCATCCGCCGGCTGGCCCTGCACCGTACGACATCGCTGGTGGTGCCGTCGCAGACCCTGGTCGAGATTGCCACCGGGCTGTGGCACATTCCGTCACACAAGGTGACATACGTGCCCAACGGGGTCGATGTTGCGGCCCTGGCAGCCGGCCTGAGCACGGCCGACCGGTCCCGGTTCAGGAAAGGGGAGAACGAGGTCGTGGTGGGGACCCTGGCTCCCCTGCGTCGGGAAAAGAACCTGGCCCGCCTGATCCGCGCCTTCGCCCGGGCCGGCAACGATGTACCGGCCCGGCTTGTCATCGCTGGCGACGGGCCGGAACGGGCGAACCTGGAGCGCACGGCGCAAGAGACCGGCATTGCCGCGCGCGTGACCTTTACCGGCCACGTCGACGATATCGTGACCGTCCTCGGCGCGCTGGATGTGTTCGTTCTGTCCTCGGACACCGAACAGATGCCCAACAGCCTGTTGCAGGCCATGGCCGCGGCACTGCCGGTGGCGGCGACCGATGTCGGTGACATTCGCCGCATCGTCGCCGAGGACAATCGTCCCTTCGTCGTTCCCCGCGATGACGAAGCGGCCCTGGCGACGGCTCTGCGCCGCGTGATCGACGATCGCGACCTGCGCACCCGCCTCGGGGCGCTCAACCGGGAGCGCGTGCGCAACCACTACGGGATGGAGCGGATGCTGGCCCGCTATCGGGAGCTTTACGACACCTGCCTGGAGGCCTCCGGCGATGCCGGGAGCGCCCCCCATATCGGTGCCGGGTCGCGACCGGGGGGACAATGAACGGGCGTATCGCCGGATCACCCGGCATCGCCGCAGGAGCGGAGCCGGCCGGGCGGCGGCCGCTACGGATCCTGACCTTCTCCACCCTCTACCCCAATGCGGCGCAATCGCATCACGGCGTATTCGTCGAAAATCGCCTGCGCCATCTTCTTGCCGGCGGCGGCATCGAGGCCAGAGTCGTGGCACCGGTGCCGTGGTTTCCTTCGCGCCACCCGGTCTTCGGCTCCTACGGCGTGTTTGCGCGGGTGCCGGGGCGTGAACGTCGCCACGGTATCGACATCTTCCACCCGCGCTATCCGGTGATACCCAAGATCGGCATGACGGCGGCGCCGGGGCTGCTGTATGCGTGGACGCGGCGCTGCGTCACCCGCCTGCAACGCGACGGCTTCGACTTCGACCTCATCGACGCCCATTACTTCTATCCCGACGGCGTAGCGGCAGTGCTGCTGGCGCGTGCGCTCGACAAGCCGGTGGTCATCACTGCGCGCGGCACCGACATCAACCGCATCCCGGCCCACCCGGCGGCCCGGCGCATGATCGCGTGGGCAGCGCGCCGTGCCGATGCGATGGTGGCGGTGTGCCGCGCACTCAAGGACGAGATGGTGACCCTCGGCCTGCCCGAAGCCGCCATCCGCGTTCTGCGCAACGGCGTCGATCTCGATCTGTTCCGCCCGTCTCCGGACGAAGCGGCAACGTGGCACCGGGAGCTCGATCTGAGTTCCCCGGTGCTCCTGTCCGTCGGCGCCCTGATCCCGCGCAAGGGGCACGATCTGGTGATCCGGGCCCTGCGCCATTTGCCGGCGGCGCACCTGATGATCGTCGGCGCCGGAGCGCAGGACGGCCGTCTGCGCCGCCTGGCGGCCGAAGAAGGCGTCGCCGAGCGAGTCCATTTCCTGGGCCCCCGGCCCCACGACACCTTGCCTGGAATCTACAGCGCCGCCGATGTCCTGGTCCTCGCTTCGGATCGGGAAGGATGGCCGAACGTGTTGCTGGAAGCCATGGCCTGCGGAACCCCGGTCGCCGCCACCGCGGTGTGGGGCAACCCGGAGGTCGTCGCCGCCCCGGCAGCAGGGCGCCTGATCCCCGAGCGCAGTCCCGAGGCGATCGCCCGCACCGTCGCTTCCCTGCTTGCCGACCCGCCGGGGCGCGCGGCAACGCGCCGATACGCGGAAGGGTTCGGCTGGGACGACACCAGCCGGGGCCAGCGCATCCTGTTCCGGGAGGTTCTGGAGCGTCGCGGTCTCATCTTCGGGAACCGGAACACGGACCCATTAATTAGCAATCTCGAATAGTTCTCAACTTCATCAATTAACCTTGATTCTAAACGATCATTTCGCAGAAAGAGAAACATACGCAGATTTTTTTGCTGGCCGCCGCACCGGCTTTTTGTTATATTTGATATTAACTTCCGGTTAGCCAAACCGTTGGAGGTGAACTCGGGGGACACACGCACGGACTTGACGAGGGAAGCTCAACGAGAACAGCGGGGCGATGCATCTCGCTGCATGACACAAACGGGGAGATATCATGACGCACAACGCCGGAAAGATGGCGCATGTGACCGATGGGTCGTTTGTGCCAGTTTTTATTTCGCCGGATAAGCATGACAAACAAGAAAGAAAACACAACAGGGGCTGGCGGGGCATTTTCGCCCTGAGCTTCCTTTTCCTGACAACCGTAGCCGGATACGCGGCGGTCTTCGTCCTGATCGACAAATGGTATAAGGGCGGGTCGCTCGGCATTCTGTAGCAAACCGGTACGCGGGATTCTCCACGGGCCGGATTCACAAAAGGCTGGAAAAAACGCGGCAAGAAAAGCGAGGCGGCAGTGACAGCGGCGCCGAACGTGTCGAATCGAATGCGATCGTGCAGCGAATTTTTCCAACCTTTGCCCGGCCCCGTCCCGCTATCATCGTGCGGGCGTCATCATGCCCGAACGTCGAGGGGCAGACCACGGTAATCACGCCGCCCTGACCGGAGCAGGGTCGACGGGAAATCCCCCGAACAAGGTCGAAGGCTCTGGAAAAAAACGGCATGGACAAGGGAAACGGCGCGGCGGACATGTAACCGAGGACATGCGGCATCATGGCTGCTGCCCGACGGACAGGCGCGTAGCTCAGTGGCAGAGCGCTGCCTTTACACGGCAGAGGTCGGAGGTTCGAATCCTGCCCGCGCCTACCAGATTTTTCCAACCGCCGACACTTTTCGGGCCCGGGGGGTAATTTCCAGAACCGGGCGATCCTCGCCGGACGATCCCTGAGGTGGATGGAGCGCGGCGTGTTCGTTTGAATGCATCACATCCGCTGCTCTTGCCACCGTACGTTTCAGGTCTTCTCGCAGCCCCCTGCCTTTTGACAAGGAGAGCCCGGCCAGATCCCGCCCGGATGCGTGGGGAGGCGTCCTGCCGGGCGGGCGCAGAATTCCACCGCCGTATACGCGCACCGGCCCCGTCCGCCCCCACCCGGCCGACCACACAGGGCACATGCGAGACGCACGAGCCCGTTGGCGAGCCCGTTGGCGAGCCCATTGGATGGCCGCGTGGGGATACAGAAATGCGGGCTGGAGCCCGCCTGAATGGAAAAACGCGCAAGCGCGGGAAACCGGCTTGTCGAGCGCGGGCGAAAGTCAAGAAAAGGCGAAATCGAGCAGGGACAGGCGAGTCGGCCAGCGACCGCAACCACCGCGCACCGGCGACGACCGCCGACACCCTGGCGATGCTCTTTGCTCTTTCGCGCCCGATGGAGCGGCGCGCAAACATCCCGATATCCCGGACCTTGCGATTCCCGGTCGTCCGTCGTCCGCTTCAGAACGGCCGGGAGCCCGCTCCTGCCCGGGGCCTGCCGTCAGATGAAGGCCATCGCCGAAACGATGACCGCGGCCCAGGCCACAATGCTGAGCCCCACCCACACCAGAATCGCCCGGCGTGCCGGAATCATGCCGTCCTTGTCCCGACTGTTCGGCAGTGTCTTGAGAGATTGCGTCATGGCGTTTCCATCCCGCCCGGTTGCGGTCGGATTCGACCATTGGTGGAATCCGACTCGATCGCAAAAGTCTCCCGCCCTTTGGTTAACGAATTCTTACGCGCCCAGGGCGATGCTGCCCGTGTCTCTTCATTCAATGCACCACACCTTCTTCTTCAGCGCGCCAAGCCACCACCGAACTTGCACGGCGGATGCGTGGTTCCAAAAGCAGCGCATGGTAACAGCACAGGCGCGCGTCGAAGGCAAGATATTGCTGTTCTCGCAGGGAATTGAGCGGACGATAGGCGCACTGCAATAAAACGGGCGGATGTCCGCGCCACGGTCGATCGCACGGGTCGAGAACCGTAATTCGGGCAACGCTCCCCGGCGGCGATTCGACGGCACGCAGAAGAACTGTCACGAGTCGGTATCTGCGCGCAACCCG
>RFLL01000205.1 GCA_003693905.1 Alphaproteobacteria bacterium | reverse complement strand
GCGCATCGGCGTGCCGGAGACCTATTTCTATGATCCGGTGATGCCGGAGGTCGCGGCGCGCGTGCGCGCCAGCCTCGACGTGTTCGTCGCGCTCGGCGCTGAGATCGTGCCGGTGCACCTGCCGCCCTTCATCGCCGACGCCAACGCCCTCAACGTCCTGATTACGGCGGTCGAAGGGGCGGCCTTCCACGCCCGCTGGCTGCGCGAACGGCGCGACGATTACGGCGCCCAGACGCTGAGCCGGCTGCTACCCGGCCTGCTGCAACCGGCCACGCGCTATATCGAGGCGCTGAACCTGCGCACTGCGATGCTGGCGGCGCTGACCGAGTCGGTGTTCGCGGTCGCCGACGTTCTGCACACGCCGGTGTGGCCGATTCCGGTGCCAACCATCGCCGAATCGGACCTGGTGACCAACCCGGAATTCATGGACCTCATCACCGCCTCGGGCCACTGCGTGCGGCCGTTCAACTTCACCGGCCTGCCGGCGATCGTGGTGCCGGCAGGGATGACCGAGAACGGCCTGCCGACGGCGTTCCAACTAGTCGCGCGGCCGTTCGACGAAGCGGGGCTGCTACGCGCCGCCGCGGCCTATGAGCGCGAAACCGGATGCACCGCCGCCGCACCGCCGCTCGAATCCCTCGCCCCCGCGTGCGAAAATACCGCGGCATACGAAACACGCGAAACAAGGGAGGCACCAATCCCATGAGCAAGATTGCCCTGGTCGTCGATCTGAAACTCGTCCCCGGCACCCGCGAACGGTTCATCGCCCGGGTCCGGGAGCATGCCAGGACCTGTCTGGCCAGCGAACCCGGGTGCCTTCAATTCGACATCCTGATTCCGACCGACGACGGTGAGCGCGTTTTCCTGTACGAGGTCTATGCCGATCAGGCCGCGATCGAGGCCCACGACGCAACGCCGCACATGGCCGCCTACCGCGCCGATACCGCAGCCATGATCGCCGCCCGCACGCGCACCGCGTGCACGCTCGTCGGCGACTGAACGCCGCCGTGAAAACCGGGGTGCGGATCGAAGCCGCGGCGCTCACTGCGCTGGTCGAAGCGATTTTCCGGGCCGCCGGCTGCGATGCCGACGAGGCGATGCGGATCGCGACCTGCCTGGTGCGCGCCAACCTGACCGGTCACGACAGCCACGGCGTGATCCGGGTCCCGCGCTATCTGCAATGGCTGGACGAAGGACGCGTGCACCCCGGGCAACGCATTGCCGTGGTGTGCGAGGCCGATGCGTTCGCCGTCGTCGATGGCGCTCATGGATTCGGCCAGACCATCGGACCGCAGGCGGTGCAACTGGGCATCGACAAGGCGCGCCGCGCCGGGGCGGCGGTCATCGCCCTGCGCCGTTCGGGGCACCTGGGGCGGATCGGCGACTGGGCCGAGATGGCGGCCGCGGCCGGCCTGGTTTCGATCCACCTGGTCAACGTATCGGGCAGCCTTCTGGTGGCTCCCTTCGGCGGCGTCGACCGGCGCATGGCGACCAATCCACTGGCCATCGGCGTGCCGGTGCCCGGGGCGACGCCGATCATCCTCGATTTCGCCACCTCGCTGGTCGCCGAGGGCAAGGCGATGGTCGCTTACGATGGCGGCAAGGTGCTGCCGCCCGACGCCTTTGTGTGTGAGGATGGATCCCTTTCGGACGACCCGGCCGTTTTCTACGGTCCGCGGCATCCCGATGCCGATGCGCCGCCCAGCCCGGCCGGCGGTACCGGTGCCCTGCGCGCGATGGGGGCGCACAAAGGCTCCGGTCTGTCGATCCTGATCGAGCTTCTGGCCGGTGCACTCACCGGCTCCGGCTGTGCCGGTCCGGGCCCGCGCCCGTTCGCCAACGGCATGCTGTCGATCTATCTGGCACCGGAGCGATTTGACACCGAAGGCGGTTTCGTTGCCGAGGTCAAACGCTACGTCGCCTTCGTCAAAAGCGCGCGCCCCGCAACACCGGGCGGGGAGGTGCTGGTGCCCGGAGAGGTGGAACGGCGCACCGCGGCCGCACGCCGTGCCACCGGCATCCCGTTGCCGGACAAGACATGGCGCGGGCTGATTGAGGCGGCCCGCCGGCTGGACGCGGATAAAGGAGTGATTGCCGCCGCCCTCGACGCCGCGATGGACGAGCCTGTCTAATCCGCCTTTCCGGCCATGCTCCGGCGTACCTCGGCCACGCTGTCGGCGGTGATTCTGGCCAGCAGGCCATTATCGGACGAAATCGTGACGAGGCGGAAACCGAGGTCGACCATCCGCCGCGCATAGGCCGGCGTCAGGCAATGGATGCCGGGGATGATGCCGTGGCGCTGCGCCGCGGCCAGGATCGTCTCGATCGCCGCCAGGATGTGCGAATCGGTCTGGTCGAGTTTGGGCGCCCCGCCGAGCGACAGGCCGAGGTCCGACGGTCCGATATAGATGCCGTCCAGCCCCGGCACGCTGAGGATGTCGTCGAGGTTGTCGAGCGCGGTGCGCGTTTCGATCATGGCGAAGGCCAGCACCGTATCGTTGGCCCGTTCGGGATAGTCGGGCCCGGCATACATCAGCGCCCGCAGCGGCGCGAAGCTGCGGTAGCCCTGCGGCGCATAGCGACAGGCGCCGACGAAGGCTTCGGCTTCGGCGCGAGTGTTGATCATCGGGCAGATGATTCCGTAGGCACCGGCATCGAGCATCCTCATGATGTAGCCGGGATCGAGCCACGGCACCCGCGCCATCGGCATGACGTCGGTGGTCGAAATCGCCTGCAGCATGGTCACCGCCACCTGATAGTCGATGACGCCGTGCTGCATGTCGATGGTGAGCGAATCCCAATCCTGGTGGGCCATTGTTTCGGCCGAAATGCTGCTTGGAATGCTCAGCCAGCCGTTGATGGCGGCACCGCCATCGCGCCACAGCGCCCGCAGCCGGTTTTCGCGCATGTCTGCGTCCTCCCCTCCTCGTGTAAACCCCGTTCCCTCGACTTCCCCCGGGGCCTGCCCCGGCACCCGACGGCAGACCGATTCGGTCGGGCTACTGTAGGCCAGGGCCGCCGCGCCGCCCAGCGTTTGCGCCCCCATGCCGCGGCGAAGCAGTCGCGAAACCGCCCCCGGCCGTGGTATGAGCATGGCAGCGGATCGAACGGATGCAAGAATGACGAACCCCGTACTCGGCTGCATCGCGGACGACTTCACCGGCGCTACCGATCTGGCCGGTACGCTGGTGCGCGAAGGCATGCGCAGCGTGCAAATGATCGGGGTACCCGAATGCACGCCCGCGGCGCTCGATGCCGAGGCCATCGTGATCGCCTTGAAATCGCGCACCGTCCCCGCCGCCGAGGCGATCCGGCAATCGCTGGCCGCACTCGACTGGTTGCGGGCCGCCGGGTGCCGGCAGTTCTTCTTCAAATACTGCTCGACCTTCGATTCGACCGATGATGGCAACATCGGCCCGGTGGCGGAGG
Source organism: Alphaproteobacteria bacterium (assembly GCA_003693905.1). Classification (GTDB taxonomy): domain Bacteria; phylum Pseudomonadota; class Alphaproteobacteria; order Kiloniellales; family J153; genus J153. The sequence continues at coordinate 389 of RFLL01000205.1, read as the reverse complement.
CGCTGCTGGAGGCGCTCGGCGAGAACTTCGCCATCGCCTGCCCGGCCTTCCCGCGTAACGGACGCACGCTTTTCAAGGGCTATCTTTTCGTCGGCGACGTTCTGCTCAACGAAAGCGGCATGCAGGATCATCCCCTGACGCCGATGAACGACCCCAATCTGGTCCGGGTGCTGGTGCGTCAATCGCGCGGCCGGGTCGCACTGGTGCCGTTCGATACGGTGCGCCGCGGCGCCGATGCCTTGCGATCGGCCTTTGCCGAGCAGCGCGCCGCGGGGGTGCGGCTGGCCATCGTCGATGCGGTGGGGGACGACGACCTGCGCGCCATCGGTGCGGCGTGCGCCAGGCACCGGTTGATCACCGGCGGCTCGGGGGTGGCGATCGGCCTGCCG
>RFLL01000204.1 GCA_003693905.1 Alphaproteobacteria bacterium | reverse complement strand
TCGGCAGATCGCCGATTTCGAGGACCTGGGGTATCTGTTTCTGCCCGAGGTCTTCAGCGCCGAAGAGGTCGAGGTCCTCCGGCGCGCCGTTCCCGGCATCTTTGCCCAAGACCGCCCCGAGGTATGGCGGGAAAAGGACGGCAAGGCGGTGCGCACCGCGTTCGCCGCCCACACCTATGACGAAGCGTTCCGTCGTCTGGCTGCGCATCCGCGCCTGATCGAGCCGGTGCGTCAGCTTCTCGGCGGCGACGTCTACGTCCATCAGTTCAAGATCAACGGCAAGGAAGCCTTCGACGGCGACGTGTGGCAGTGGCATCAGGATTATGGCACCTGGGCGCGCGACGACCAGATGCCGGAACCGCGGGCCATGAACGTCGCGCTGTTCCTCGATGACGTGAGCGAGTTCAACGGGCCCCTGATGTTCATCCCCAAAAGCCACAAGCGCGGCGTGCTCGAAGCCGGGCACGACACGCTGACCACTTCCTATCCGTTGTGGACGCTGGACCGCCGGACCATCACCCGGCTGGTCGAGGAAGGCGGCCTCGTCGCTCCCAAGGGGCCGGCCGGATCGGTGCTGCTGTTCCACGGCAATCTGGTTCACGCCTCGCCGGGGAACATCTCGCCGTGGCGGCGCACCATCGTCTATGTCAGCCTGTGTCACGTCGACAATCACATCCGTCGCTTCAAGCGCCCGGAATGGATCGCCCACCGCGATTTCACGCCCGTGCACTGCCTGGGCGACGATTGCCTGCGCGAGCTGGCGCGCGCGAACGCGGCGCCGGCCTGAGGGCGTGGAGCCGCAGGGCCGGAGCCAAGGGGAACAGGTGCGATGAATCTTCATCGATTGCTGCAACGCCGTGCGGAGGAAGGACGTCCGGTGCGCGTCGGCCTCATCGGGGCCGGAAAGTTCGGCTCCATGTTTCTGGCTCAGGTGCGCCATGTGCCCGGTTTTCATGTGCTCGGGGTGGCCGATCTCGACCCGGCGCGCGCACGTGCCGCGTTGGCGACCACCGGCTGGCCGCCGGAGCGCACGGCCGCACCCGATTTCGCGCGGGCACTGGCCGACGGCACGACGCATGTCACCGACGATGCATCGGCGCTGATCGCCGCCGACGGGCTGGATGTGGTGATCGACGCCACCGGTCATCCACCGGCCGGGGTGCGCCATGCGCGGCTGTGCGTTACCCACGGCCGCCATCTGGTCATGGTCAACGTCGAGGCCGATGCACTGGCCGGGCCGCTGCTGGCGCGCGAAGCGGCGGCTGCCGGCCTCGTCTATTCGCTGGCCTACGGCGACCAGCCGGCACTGATCTGCGAGATGGTCGACTGGGCCCGGGCCTGCGGGTTTCCGGTCGTCGCCGCCGGCAAGGGCACCAAGTACCTGCCGGAATATCACACCTCGACGCCGGATACGGTGTGGGGCTACTACGGCCTGACGGCGGCGCGTGCGGCCGCCGGCGGCATGAATCCGCAGATGTTCAACTCGTTCCTCGACGGCACCAAGTCGGCGATCGAGATGGCCGCCGTCGCCAACGCCACCGGTCTCGATCCGGCGCCGCACGGTCTGGCGTTTCCGCCCGCCGGGGCCGACGACCTGGCGGCGGTGCTGCGTCCGGCGGCCGCCGGCGGGGTGCTGCATCACAAGGGGCAGGTCGAGGTGATTTCCAGCCTGCACCGCGACGGCCGTCCGGTCGCCCGCGATCTGCGCTGGGGCGTCTACGTGGTGTTCGAGGCGCCCTCCGACTATGCCGCCCGCTGTTTTTCCGAATACGGCCTGCGCACCGATGACAGCGGCTGCTACACGGCCATGTACAAGCCCTATCATCTGATCGGGCTGGAACTGGGCATTTCGGTGGCCAGCGCTGCGCTGCGCGGTGAGCCGACCGGGGCACCGACCGGTTTTCGCGGCGACGTCGCCGCGGTCGCCAAGCGCGACCTGGAACCGGGCGAGACGCTGGACGGCGAAGGCGGGTACACGGTGTGGGGGCGCCTGATGCCGGCCGCCGACAGCATCGCCGCCACCGCCCTGCCGATCGGCCTGGCCCAGGGGGTCAGGGTGGTGCGGCCGGTTGCCGCCGGTCAGGTCGTGACCATGGCCGATGTCGCCCTCGACGAGGCCGAGGATGCGGTACGGGCCCGGCGCGACATGGTGGCCGCGTTCGCGCCGGGTGAAAACCGTGCCGCCGAATAGACCCCGGACAGGAAGCGCACGGCGCCGCACCCATGCCTGACACGCCCGAATCGCAACGATCCGAAACCGCGCCCGGGGTGATGCTGATCACCGGCGCCAGCCGCGGCATCGGTGCCGCGACGGCGCGCTTGGCGGCGCAGCGCGGCTATGACGTCTGCGTCAATTACGCGCACGATGCGGCGGCCGCCGAAGCGGTGGTGGCGGACGTGCAGTCGGCCGGTCGGCGCGCCTTCGCGTACCGGGCCGACATCGCCGACGAAATCCAGGTCGAAGCCCTGTTCGCGGCCGTGGATCGCACCCTGGGGCCGCTTTCGGCACTGGTCAACAATGCCGGGCTGACCGGCCCGATCTCGCGCCTCGATGCGGTGAGCGCCGAGGTCGTGCACCGGGTCATGGCGGTCAACGTGACCGGCCTGATCCTCTGCGCCCGGGCCGCGGTGCGGCGCATGTCGACCCGTCACGGCGGTGCCGGCGGCGGCATCGTCAACGTCTCTTCGGCCGCGGCCACCCTGGGCAGTCCCGGCGAATACACCTGGTATGCGGCCAGCAAGGGGGCCGTGGACAGTTTCACGATCGGTCTGGCGCGTGAAGTCGGCGGCGAAGGGATCCGGGTCAATGCGGTCGCCCCCGGCGCCATTGCCACTGACATTCACACCGCCTCGGGCGACGGCACGCGGCTGGAACGCATCGGGCGCGCGGCACCGCTGGGTCGCTACGGCGAAGCGGAGGAGGTGGCAGAGCCGATTCTGTGGCTGCTGTCCGATGAAGCGCGCTATGTGACGGGCGCGATTCTGCGCATCTCCGGCGGCCGCTGACGACGCATTGCCTGCTGGCGTATGCATGTCCGCCCCTTTTTGCGGCCGCAGGTCCGGCACGGGGCCTCGACAAAAGCGACTCCATGAGGGCACAAACCGGTTCTGTCGCTGCCGTTTCCCGCTTCGACCCGCGCCGGCTGACGAGCCTTTGAACGAGACCGCCTGCCCCGATATCCCGCTGCCGTCGGACGGTCCGCTGGCCGCCTACCGTGCCAAGGTGACGGCCGGGGCGCTGGCCTTCGACCCGATGCAGGAACTGGCCGCCGAAAAGCTGCAAAGCCTGCACAATGCCCTGCGTCATTATCGCCCGACGCTGGGCCGCGCCGGCTGGAAGGCGCGGCTTGGCCTTGCCCGGCGCAGCGAAGAACCGCCGCAGGGGCTCTATCTGTTCGGGCCGGTCGGCACCGGCAAGTCGATGCTGATGGACCTGTTCTTCGCCGGGGCCCCGGTCCGCGCCAGGCGCCGGGTTCATTTCCACGCCTTCATGCAGGAAGTGCACGAACGGCTGCACGATCTGCGCCGCGCCGCCAAAGGAAAGGGCGCCGCCGCCGAGCCGCTGCGTCAGGTTGCCGCCGATCTGGCGCTGGAAGCGTGGCTCCTGTGCTTCGACGAGTTCCACGTCGTCAACATCGCTGATGCGATGATCCTGGGGCGGCTGTTCGAGGCATTGTTCGACCACGGCGTGATCGTGGTCGCGACCTCGAACGTCGCCCCCGACCGACTTTATGAAGGTGGCCTGCAACGGGAGAACTTTCTGCCCTTCCTCGACCTCCTGAAGGCGCGACTGGATGTCCTGCAACTCGACGGCGGCCGTGACTACCGCCTTGCGCGGTTGCAGGACATGGCGGTCTATCACACGCCGCTGGGCAAACGTGCGCGGGCGGCCCTCGATGCCGCGTTCGCCGAATTGACTGCAGGCGTACGACCCGCACCCCAGACCCTCCGCATCAAGGGCCGTGCGCTCCCGGTGCCGGCGGCGGCGGCCGGGGTGGCGCGCTTCACCTTTGCACAGCTGTGCGAACAGCCGCTGGGAGCAGGCGACTATCTGGCCATTGCACGGCGGTTTCATACGGTGGTGCTCGACGGCATCCCGAAGATGAAGCCCGAACGGCGCAACGAGGCGCGCCGGTTCATGACCCTGATCGACACTCTGTACGAGCACCGGGTCAACCTGATCGCCGCCGCGGCGGCACCGCCGGACAAGCTCTATCCGCGCGGCCCGGGGGCGCAGGAATTCAAACGCACCGTGTCGCGTCTGATGGAAATGCAAAGCCGTGACTACATCGCGGCGGCGCATCGACCTTGAAGTTGCGCGCCGCAACCTTGCCCGCCGGTGCAAATCGGAGTAGGAAACACGCGCTTTGATCGCTTTCACCATGCGCCGCGCCGCTCCGTCGGTCCGTCATGTCGGCACAACCGGGACGGCGGCGAGGCCATCGCCAGGTCGGGGGACTCAATAATGGCTCGCAAGAAAATCGCGCTGATCGGCGCCGGCAACATCGGTGGAACGCTCGGACTGCTGGCCGGACTCAAGGATCTGGGCGACGTCGCCCTGTTCGACGTCATCGACGGCATTCCGCAGGGCAAGGCTCTCGACCTGGTGGAAGCCTCGCCGGTCGAAGGGTTCGATGCCAGCTATGTCGGCAGCACCGACTACCGCGTCATCAAGGGCGCTGACGTGGTCATCGTCACCGCCGGCGTGCCGCGCCGCCCGGGCATGAGCCGCGACGATCTGCTCGGCACCAATGCCCAAGTCATGGAATCGGTCGGTGCTGCGATCAAGAGGTACTGCCCCAAGGCTTTCGTCATCTGCATCACCAACCCGCTCGATGCCATGGTGTGGGTGTTGCAGAAGGCCAGCGGCGTGCCCACCCACAAGATCGTGGGCATGGCCGGCGTGCTCGATTCGGCGCGCTTCCGCTATTTCATCGCCTCCGAGCTCGGCGTATCGGTACAGGATGTGAGCGCTTTCGTGCTCGGCGGCCACGGCGACACCATGGTGCCGATGATCCGCTATTCGACGGTGGCCGGAATTCCGCTGCCCGACATCGTCAAGATGGGCTGGCTCGACGCCAAGCGTCTGGACGAGATCGTTCAACGTACGCGCGACGGTGGCGCCGAAATCGTCGGTCTGATGAAGACCGGTTCCGCCTTCTATGCTCCCGCCGCCTCGGCCATCGCGATGGCCGAATCCTATCTGAAGGACAAGAAGCGGGTGCTGCCGTGCGCCGCCTACCTCAACGGCGAATACGGCGTGCAGGATCTGTTCGTGGGCGTGCCCGTGGTGATCGGCGCCGGCGGGGTCGAGCGGGTCATCGAACTGCGGCTCAACCGCACTGAACAGAAGATGTTGAACAAGTCGCTCGGCGCCGTGCGCGGACTGGTCGATGCCTATCTGGCCCTGAAGAAGAAGGCCGGCGCCGGCGGGGCCAGAAAGCCGGCCCGGAAAGGGGCGAAGAAAGCCGCCAAATGAACGGGCGCCAATACCGGGTTAGGGAGTCGCTAGGAATTTGATGCCCATCATGTCCGGGCACGGAATCCCCTGCGGCGGTGTGCCGGCGCCCTCCACCCAGTCAGTCGAGGACCGATGAACATCCACGAATATCAGGCCAAAAGCCTGCTTGCGAAATACGGCGTCGCGGTGCCGCGCGGCGGCGTTGCCTTCGATCCCGATGAGGCCGAGCGCGTGGCGCGCGATCTGGGTGGGCCGATATGGGTCGTGAAAGCGCAGATCCACGCCGGCGGACGCGGTGCCGGGCGCTTCAAGGACGATCCCGACGGATCCGGCGGGGTGCGGCTGTGCAAGTCGGTCGAGGAGGTCAAGGCCAACGCCGCCGGGATGCTGGGCCATGTGCTGGTGACCAAGCAGACCGGCCCTCAGGGCAAGGAGGTCAAGCGTCTTTACATCGAGGAAGGCTGCGACATCCGGCGTGAGCTTTATCTCGGCATGCTGATCGACCGGGCCACCAGCCGGGTAACCATCATGGCCTCGACCGAAGGCGGCATGGAAATCGAGGAAGTGGCGGCCCGCACACCGGAGAAGATCCTCAAGCTGGCGATCGACCCGGCCACCGGCATCATGCCGTATCACGGCCGGCGCATCGCCTTCGGCCTTGGCCTGTCGGGCAGCGAGGTCGCCGCCGCGGTCAAGTTCGTGAGCGCCATGTACCGGGCGTTCATGGATCTCGACGCCAGCCTGGTTGAAATCAACCCGCTGGTGGTGACCGGCGACGGGGCGGTCATCGCTCTCGATGCCAAGATGAACTTCGA
>RFLL01000203.1 GCA_003693905.1 Alphaproteobacteria bacterium | reverse complement strand
TCGTTGAACCAGCGAAAGACGAGCACGGCCAGCGGCGGCGGCGTCAGCGGGGCCAGAATCAGAGCCATGTCGACGACCGACAGGGAAAAGGCCAGCACGGCATAAACGGGCAGCCGGATCAGCGGATAGATCGCCGGCAGCACGATCTTGAACCATGCCGTGACCGGTCCGTAACCGAGTGCCCGGACCACCGCCAGCCGCTCGTCGGCCCGTACCAGATCGAGCGCGGCCACGATCATCAGCAGCAGGTACGGCGTTTCCTTGATGATCAGGGCGAAGGCGAGGCCGAGCCCGTAGGGGTCCTGCACGGTGGCCACGTCGGGCGGGGTGGTCCATCCGCTCGGCCACGGCGACACCAGCCGCACGAGCCAGCCGCTGGGCGCCAGCAGGAAGGCGAGCCCGATCGCCACGGCGACGTGGGGGACGGCCAGCAGCGGGCCGAGACCGCGGTGCAGGTGCATGAAAATCCGCTGGCCGTGCAGGCTGGCCGCGCATCCGAGGGCCAGCAGCAACGAGATGGAGGTGGCCAGAAAGCCGCTGGTCAGCGTCAGACGCAGCGCCCCGGCCAGCGCCGGGTGGTCCAGCAGCGTCCGCGCCGGCGCCAGGCTCGGCGAGGTGCCGCCGAGAGCCGGCAGATAGCCGGCGGCGGGCAGCCAGGTTCCGATCAGGCCGGCGCCGACCGGGGCCAGGAACAGCGCCAAGGTCAATGCCGGAACGAGACCGAGCCAGCCGTTGCGCGCGCATACGCCGGATGCCGGGGCGTCGCCACGCCTCGGCAGGATCCATTGCCTCAGCCGCCGTAACGCCGTTGCCATGCGCGTTCGATCCGCGTCATCCACGATGGATGCGGCTCAAGCAGGGTCGGCCCCAGCGCCTCCGGCGGCAGCAGGGCCGGATGGTCGGGCAGGGCCTCGAACAGGGCGCGCTCGGCCGGCGACAGTCTGGCGATATCGAGCACCGTCTGGTCGCCCCACACCTCCAGGTTCTGCTTGCGCGCCTGGGCCTCGGGGCTCATCAGGAAGTTGGCCAGCACCATGGCCCCTTCCTTGCTGCGCGCATTGTAGGGGATGGCGACGAAATGGGTGTTGCCGATGGTGCCGCCGTCGAGCACGAAAACCCGCGCCGTTTTCGGCAGACGCCCGTGCTGGATCAGCGAGGCCGCATCCGAAGGGTAGAACGAAATCGCGATATCGATCTCGCCGTCGTCGAGCAGTTGCAGTTGCGCCGTACCAGTCCTGGGAAAGGTCTTGCCGCCGCGCCACAGATGGGGGTGCAGAGCATCGAGGTAGTCCCACAGCGGCGTCGTCGCGCGCGCAAAGGCCGCATCGTCGGGCACCGGGGCCTGAAGGAGCGCCGGGTCGGGGGTGGTTTCGATCAGCACCTGCTTGAGGAACGTCGAGCCGATGAAATCCGGCGGCGCGGGATAGGTGAACCGGCCCGGGTGCGCCGCAGCCCAGTCGAGGAACGCGGCCATCGAACGCGGCGGCGCGGTGACGCGGGCGCGGTCGTAGATGAAGTTGATCTTGGCCATGCCCCACGGCGCTTCCAGGCCGTCGACCGGCACCGTGAAGTCGATCAGCGTGGTCGGCTTGTTGACGGTATCGACGAGGCGGAAATTGGGCAGACGCTCGACGAACGGCCCGAACAGCAGGCCGTTCTTCTTCATCGCGGCGAAGTTTTCGCCGTTGATCCAGATCAGGTCGATCGAGCCGCCGGTATCGCGCCCGGCCGCCTTTTCCGCCACCACGCGGGCGACCGCCTCGGCGGTGTCGGACAATTTGACGTGACGTACGGTGATGCCATAGTCCTCGGCGACGCGCCGCCCGGCCCAGGCGATATAGGCGTTGATCCGCTCGTCGCCGCCCCAGGCGTTCCAGTAGACGATCTGTCCGCGGGCCTTGGCGACAATGTCCTCCCAGCTGTCCCCGGCTGCGGCGGCGGGGGTGCCGGCGGCCGTGCCCGCCATTGCGACCGCAACCGCCGTTGCCATTGCGACCATGATTGCCGCGGCGCCTTTCAGGCGTGCCTCCATCCACCCCCATGTCGTTGACATCGTTACGGAACCTCGCTGGAAAGTCGGGTTGAGAAGTTGCGCGGACGATATCAGCACGGGAGCGCTCGAGCCAGTCAACACACGGTGACCGGTGTCTTTGCAGGCATCCTTGAATGCCCGCTTTTCTGCGCCTATAAGAGGAGACGCGCGTCCCTGCGTGCGGGCGGCGGGGCCTTGCCTCCGGATGTTTTTACCGCTGCGTTCGCATTTCCTGCCCCTTCCTTCCCTCGGGTTTTCGGGGGCGCACGCGAGGGAGACGGGCCGCAACGGAAAGTTGTGCGTGAGCGAAATCGCATGCGACGGGCGGGTGTAGCTCAGTGGTAGAGCAGTAGCTTCCCAAGCTACGTGTCGAGGGTTCGATTCCCTTCACCCGCTCCAGTTTCCCACCCGCTCCGGTTTCTCCCGATTCTCTTCCTGTGACGGCATTGTGAGACGACAGAAAACCGTGCAGTAAGGGATCTCTAATATTCACGCCTAAGCACCTGATAAACAGGAAAAACACGGGTGCGCGGAGGGGGGTGGAGCGTCCGACTTCCAAGGCCGGAACTGGGACGTTCAACGTCCGAGCTTGCGGGGCGGGTAAATCATCCTGAAACCCATAGAAAACAGCCGTTTTCAGGACCTTTCAGAGGAAGTCCGTGATGGGGTGATCTTCCTAACTCGGACGTTGCCAAGGTCGGGAAAGAAGCATCCGAAGCCAGAATCCGACCACCACAAGGTTGCACGGGCGCGTATGGAACGGAACTTCTATTTTTAACGTAACAGGCCCCTGGCTGGGCCGCCGCCCCAATAGCCGGAGGAACTGGGGTTGGGTCGCGCGGCGGGCGATCATATGCCGCTCCCACTCGAAAAATACGCAATCCTTTTCGCAATTCATCCCATCCAAACTCTGAGCGCGACCCGAGAAAAACGTCAGGCCCGACCAGTATTCTTGATCGGCATCGGCCACGAAGCCGAGGACGCGGTCCTTGTCGACCCTGAACAGCTTGACATAGCGCACGCGCAGACCGACGCGCCCGGGGTGGCGGTGTTACGGGTAAAGCCGGCCCGGACCTCCTGCGGATCCTCAATCAGTCCCGGATGAACGGAAAGAACCGCTCGCGACCGTCATGCGTCGTCGGTTCGGTTTCCGGCGGCACGGTATTCTGTTTATTCTGTTAGTGCGGAAGGGAATGGCCATGAACCACAAGAAACTTTGCCGGTTCTCTCGCGAGGAAGGGCTGAGCGTCCGGCGCGGCCGGCCCTTGATGATCGTCTCGGACAACGGCACCGAACTGACCTCGCGGGCGGTGCTCGAATGGACCAACCGCACGGGTGTCGACTGGCACTCCGTCGCCTCCGGTAAGCCGACGCGAGATACGCCTTTGTCGAGAGCTTCAACGGCCGTTTCCGGGACGAATGCCTCAACGAGGAAGTGTTCACGAGCCTCGCGGAAGTGCGCGCCGTCATCGCGCGCTGGCGGCAGGATTACAATCAGGTGCGGTCGCATTCGGCCCACGGCGGCCGTCTCGGCGCCCGCGATGCCGACGGACGCACCGTCCTGTGGCACACGGCGGCCGAAGGGCGGCGACGCACGGTGGTCGAGCTGCTTCGCCACGGGGCCCGTCCGCACGCTACCGATGCCGACGGGTATTCGGCCCTGATGGAGGCGGCACGGCGCGGACACGACGAAGTCCTCGCGGCCCTTGTCGCCGCGGGCGCCGACATCGATGCGCGCAGCCGGCTGGGCAACACGCCGCTGCTGCTCGCCGCCGGTGTCGATCCCCATTTGAGAAACGGGCGGCGCGAGCAGGCGCAAACTCTTGCGGCGGCTGCCGGCCATGACGATATCGTGTCGCTTCTGAATGCGAAGGCCGGTGCCATGGACTGGCTGCGCAGGCTGTTCTGACCGGGACCCGGGATTGCCGGCTATTTCCGTCGTCGACTGGTGAGGATCGGGATCGCTCCGATTCTCCCTCGCAATCGACATTGCCATCTCGATCGTTTTCCATCCGGCGACATCCCATGTCACCCGTGCCCGATCGATATCACTCCGTCGCAGTCGGGATCTCGTGCCATCGCCACTGCTGCCGGCCGCTGCGGCCGCGACGCCCCGGGGTAGAGGCCGGGCAAGATGAGGCTTGTCACTCACACATATAGATGATATTCATCATCTATAAAGTCGGACAGCTTTGCCGTCGGAGGAGTCCTCGTGGCGCGTGTATCGAAGGAGGCCAAGGCGCAGACCCATGAAAGAATCGTGGTCCGCGCTTCGCGCCTGTTCAGGGAAAAGGGAGTCGAGGGGATCAGTGTGAGCGACATCATGGCGGCGGCCAAGCTCACACATGGCGGGTTCTACCGTCACTTCTCCTCCAAGGACGAACTGGCCGCCGCCGCGATCGGCAGGGCGATCGACGATACGATCCGAAAGCTGGAGGAGGAGAGCGCATGCCTCGGCGCCGAGGCGGCCGTGGCGGCCTATTTCAATCGCTATCTGTCGGCGGAGCATGTCGCCGCCGCCGACAGGGGGTGCGTGATTGCAGCCCTTGCATCCGAAGCGGCGCGCGGGGTGTCGCCAATCCGCGAGGCCCTTGCCCGAGGGGCGGAGCGTATCATTGCGGCGCTGGCCCGCGGCATCTCCGGTGAGCCGACGGAGTCGCGCCGGAAAGCCACGGCCGCATTCGCCACGCTGGTCGGGACCTTGTTGCTGGCGCGCTCTGCCGGTTCCCGACGGGCGATCGACGACGTGCTTGCCGCCGGTCGCGAGGCCGTGGAGCTTTGCGTGAGCAGGACGGCGCCTTGACCTCGAACCTTGGAGCAGTTGAAGCGGGAGATATGGACGAGGCGCTGGACGAGCGGGCGCATTTTCCCGACGAATCATGTGTAAATACATCTGTCGCAGGTGAAAGGATCCGTCGCCCATGGTAGCCATGAAGGATGTCGAGCGGGAGTGCGCGGCACTGCGTACGCGAATGGCGGCGCGAAAGGTGACGCGGGCTTATGACGAAGCCTTGCGTCCCCTGGGACTCAAGGTGACCCAATTCACGCTTCTGGTCGCGATCCGGCGGGGGGCGCCGGAATCGATCTCACAACTTGCGGAGATCCTGGCATTGGAGCGCACGACGCTGACCCGCAATCTGCGGCGCCTCGAAAAAGACGGGCTCGTCGCCGTCGGGCCGGAGGGGTATCGCCGGGCGCGGTCTCTGCGCCTGACGAAAAAGGGCGAGGCCAAGCTCGAACGGGCGCTTCCGCTGTGGCGGGCAACGCAGAACCGCCTCGTCAAGCGGCTCGGCAAGGATCGCTGGCACGAGACCAGAGCCCTTCTGAGCGACCTGATCGAGGCGGTGTGAGTGATCCACAACTTCGACATGACATGTGTATCTACATGATACGGCGCACAGCGACACATGAAGGTGAACCTGATGAACTTCCCTGAAACCGGTGCTCAAAAGGTCTTCTGGCGAATGACGGCCCTGCGTTGGCCGATCCTGATCGTCGGTCTGCTGCTGATCACGGCGGCGGGCGTCAATCTTCCGCGCCTCGTAAAGGACACGAGCGCCGATGCCTTCATCGACCCCGCGGACCCCGCGCTCGTCTACCGCGACAAGGTGGAAGACATCTTCGGTCTGCGCGACCCGATCATCATCGCCGTGATCAACAAGGGAGAAAAGGGCGTCTTCAACCCCGAAAGTCTCGCCCTCGTCGACTGGCTGACCGAACGCGTCAAGAAGCTCGATAACGTCGACCCCGAACGGGTCACGAGTCTGGCCACCAAAAGCAACATCGTCGGCACGGACGACGGCATGCTGGTTGAAAAGTTCTTCGACGAATCCTCGGAAGGCTTCAAGGCGTCATTGGGCACGCAGGCGCGCGCCGACGAAATTCGCACCGCCGTCCATGACTTTCCTCTTTACCGGGGCAGCCTCGTCGCCCGTGATGACACGGCAACCATCATCGTTGCCGAGCTCGTCGACGAAACCAGGTCGCAGGAAACCTACGACAGAATGCGCGCGCTCGCCGCAGAGGCGCCGAAGGGGACGGGAGATGAAATCCACGTCGCCGGCGAGGGGGCGGTCGCCGGCTATCTTGCCACCTATATCGACCGTGATGCCAAGCGCCTCAATCCGCTCGCCGCCCTCGTCATCACACTTGTTCTCGGCATCGCCTTCGTCAGTCTGCGCGGCATGGTCCTGCCCAATCTGGTGGTTGCGGCAACGGTGATCGGCAGCATCGGTCTGATGGCCGCTTTCGGCGTCAGATTCTACGTCATCACCAATGCGCTGATCGTCAACCTGATCGGGATCGCCGTTGCCGACTCGATCCATATTTTCAGCCAGTATTACGAGGAACTGCGTCGGCGGCCCGATACCCCGAATCGCGAGATCGTCGTGCGGACGCTGGCCGCCATGTGGCGCCCGGTCACGCTGACGACGCTGACGACCATCGCCGGGTTTCTTGCGCTTGCCATCGCCTCTTCCATGCCGCCGATGCGCTACTTCGGTCTTTTCGGGGCGATCGGGGTGGCCATCGCCTGGATCTATACGTTGATGTTCGTGCCCGCCGCGATGACGCTGTGGCCGAAGCGCCTCAGCCGTCCCTTTCGCAAGGCGCGTAAAGACGCCGGCGACGGCGATCCCGCCAGCCGTTTCATGATCGCCTTCGGTCGCCAGGTGCTCGCCCATCCCCGCGCCGTGCTCATGGGTGCCGCATTCATCGCCGCCGTCGGGGGGATCGGCTTGACGCGCGTCGTCGTCGAGGAGCAGCAGATCGAGAACTTCCAGAAAACCGAACCGCTCTACCGTGCCGACAAGGCGATCAATGCGGCGATGGACGGAACCTATTACCTCGACGTGGTCGTCGAGACGCCGAACCCCGAGGATCTTCACAAGCCCGAGAATCTGCGCCGCATCGAAAACTTGCAAACCTTTCTCGAAGGCCTTCCCCACGTCGGGGGCACAACGTCGGTCGTCGACTACATCAAGCAGATGCACCGCGCGGTGAACGAGAACCGGTCCGATGCCTATCGCATTCCGGACGACCCGCTACTCGTCTCGCAGCTTTTCCTGCTCTATTCCGCATCGAGCGATCCAACCGATTTCGAGGAAGAAGTCGACTATGCCTATCAGCGCGCTCTGGTGCGGGCAAATGTCGATACCGGCCAGTACACCAACAACAAGGTCATCGTTCCGGCGCTCGAGACATATCTTGCTGAAGAATTCAACACGCCGGCCATCACCGGCACCGTCACCGGCCGCGTGAATGTCGACTACCACTGGATCCGCAACATCGCGATCAATCACGCGCGCAGTGTGATCTTGTCTCTGATCGCCGTCGGACTGATGGCCGCGCTCGTCTTTCGCTCTATCGTCGCCGGCGTCATCTGTCTGCTTCCCATCGCCATGGCGGTTCTCATCATCTATGCCGTAATGGGGTTCGGCGACATCTGGCTCGGTGTCGGTACCTCGATGTTCGCCGCCATCGCCATTGGTCTCGGTGTCGACTTTTCCATCCACGCGCTCGACCGGTTGAAGGAGCTCGTTGGACGGCACGGCTTCAATGACGAAGCGCTTCTGATGCTGTTCCCGAACACGGGGCGCGCGCTTCTGTTCAATTTCATTGCCGTCGCCCTCGGTTTTGCCGTTCTGACGGCCAGTGGCGTGCCGCCGCTCATCAAGTTCGGCTCGCTCGTCGCGATTGCGACCTCGACCGCCTTTCTCGCTGCCATGACCGTGATCCCGGCGCTCGTCAAGATCGCGCAACCTGCTTTTCTGACCCGCCGATCCGGGGAAAGCGCCATGACGGCAACGGGACTCGCCAGGATAAGCCGACTCGGCGTTGTGCTGATCGCCGCCGCGGCGTTCGCCTTCGCCGCGCCTGCCGCCCGGGCAGAGGAGCTTCCGAGCGGGCGCGAGATCATGGAAAAGGTCGTCGCCCGTAACGAGGGCGTGTGGGTCACACGCGACCTCAGAATGGAGCTGACCGATCGCTCCGGGACGACGCGGGTACGGCTCACCAAAGCGCTGCGCCGGTATTACGGCAAAGAAAAGCGCACCGTGATCTTCTACCTTTCCCCGACCAACATAAAAGGCACCGCCTTTCTGACCTACGACTATCCCGATCCTAGCGTCGACGACGATCAGTGGCTCTATCTTCCGGCGCTGCGCAAGGTTCGCCGCATTTCGGCTTCGGATCGCGGGGACTACTTCCTCGGCACCGATTTCACCTACGAGGAGATCAAGAAGGAGAACAAGATCGAGCTTTCCGACTATCGCTTCAGGGCCCTCGGCCGGGAGGACGTCGAAGGGCGCGCGACATTCGTCGTCGAAGGTACGCCCGTCAGCGAAAGGGTTGCCAACGAGCTCGGCTACGGCCGCGTCGTCTGGCGCGTCGATCCGGACATCTGGATGTCGCGCAAGAGCGACTACTGGGACACCAACGGCAACCACCTGAAGACGATCACTCTGCCGGAGATTGCGCAGGTCGACGGCATCTGGACGGCGCTGCGGATCCACGCCGTCAACCACAAGACCGGGCATTCGACGCTCTTTACCTTCTCCAACATCGACTACCGGACGAAAATTTCCGACCGGATGTTCAAACAGAGCATGTTGCGGCGAGGGTTCTAGGCTTTGCAGGGACATGACGCACACTCCCCGCTCGTCCGCCGCGTCACCTTCGGATTTGCCCTTCTCTTCGTCATGGCAGGCGGAATGGAGAACGTGCGCGCTCAGGAAGGTTGGCTTGATCGCGTGGAATTGCGCGGGCTGATCGAAAGCAGCACGGCGATTGAGACCGCCGATGGCGGGCTCCAGAAATGGGATCTGACCTTCAAGCCCGAGGTCCAGGTGCGATTGGCCGGCGATCTTCGCCTTACGGCGCTTGGACGGATCCGTTTCGATCCCGTCGATAATCTGGAACCCGGTCAACCGGATCGGCAGAGCGCATTTCGCTCAGCCCTCACGCGCCGGAGGTTCATCGGCGATGCGGCCGATCTCGAACTGCGCGAGTTCTATTTAGACGCGAATATCGGCGAGTCCTTCGTGCGGCTGGGCAAGCAACAGATCGTCTGGGGGCAGGCCGACGGGCTTCGCGTCCTCGATATCGTGAATCCTTTCGATTTCCGGGAATTCATCCTGCCCGAATTCGAAGATCGGCGGATTCCGCTTTGGACCGCCAATGCCGAGATTCCGGTGGGTGAGTGGACGGTTCAGCTCATCTGGATTCCGGATCACAGCTACGACGACGTCCCCGACCCGGGTGCAACCTTCGCCTTTTCGTCGCCGCTCGTCGTGCCAAGGCCTGGTCCTGCCACCATCGGCGCCGGCCCCGTCGTCGTCGACGCACCCCACCGTCCCGGCCGGTTCATCCGCGACGACGATTACGGAACCCGGCTCACGGCCTTCATCGGTGGTTGGGATCTCTCGCTCGACTATCTCTACCACTACCAGGATCAGGCGGTGCCGTTTCAGCGCCGGATCCCCGGCGGCGGTATCGTCATCAAGCCGGAATACAGGCGCACGCATCTGATCGGTGGAACCTTCTCGAATGCCTTCGGGGATGTCACGCTTCGCGGCGAGGCCGGCTATGCGACCGATCGGTACTTTCTCGCCCGTGATCCGGACGATGACGACGGTGTCATCAAGAGCGGCGAGATCGGCTCCGTCCTGGGGCTCGACTATCAGGTTGACGCCGATCTTCGGATCAGCGGCCAGTCGTTCCAGTCGCTCCTGACAGACCGGTGGCCCGGCACCGTGCGGGATCGTCTCGAAAGCCGGGCCACGTTGCTGATTGAAAAAGAGTTTCTCAACGACCGGCTGACCGCGAGCCTGCTTGCCATTCACAGCCTGAATGGTGGCGACGGTCTCGTTCAGGCCGACCTCGAATACGAGTACCGCTCCGATGTCACGTTCAAGCTCGGGCTCGATATTTTCTATGGCGATCGGGACGGTCTGTTCGGTGAGTTCGATGGTGCCGATCGTGTCACCTTCGGCGTCGAGGTGGGTTTCTGACTCCATGATGCGTGACGCTTGACGGAAGGGTATTCTCCGTGGAATGGCAGGGCGAACGAATAAAGGAAAGCGCGCGCGGCCTGTTTGCCGCCACCCCGTTCATGGTGATGCTGCTGACGGCTTTGACCGCTCTCGGCCAATTCGCCAGCAACATCTATCTGCCCGCATTGCCGGCTGTCGCGCGGTCCCTGTCGGTGGACATGGGGCGCGTGCAGATGACCTTTACGGCCTTCCTGGCCGCGTTTGCGTTCGCGCAACTGATGTACGGTCCCCTTTCGGACCGGTTCGGACGGCGGCCGGTGCTGATCTTCGGGATACTCCTTTACATCGCCGGATCGATCCTCTGCGCCCTCGCGCCTGCGATCGGTTTTCTCATCGCCGCCCGGATCCTGCAGGCGATCGGCGCGGCCGCCGGCATTGTCATCGCCCGCGCGGTCGTGCGCGATGTTTTCGACGGCCCCGATCTGGCGAGGGTTCTTGCGCTGATCACCATCGTCTTTGCCCTCGTGCCGGGCCTGACACCCCTCGTCGGCGGCATCCTTCAGGATGCGTTTGGATGGCGGGCGATCTTCCTCGCCACGGTCGCGCTCGGCCTCCTCGTCATCGCCGCCACGGCGCTGCGTCTGCCCGAAAGCAACCTGCATCCCCTGCCGGCCCTTCGGTTCGGCGAGGCCTTTTCCGGCTATGGTGCGATCCTGAAAGATCCGGTCTTTGCGCGCTATGCGGTCTCCAGCGCCTTCATCATCGGCGCGATGTCGGCGTTCTTCGCCGGATCACCGGCGGTTTACATCGAGACGCTCGGCATTTCCGCCACGGAGTATGGCTTCTATCCACCCCTGGCGGTCAGCGGCTTCATCATCGGGGGGGCGATCACGCGCCGCCTGGTCAGGCGCGTTTCCTATGAGCGGATCACCATCACGGGCCTCGCCATCATGCTCGTCGGCGCGTCCGTGATGATCGGGCTGCCTCTTGTCGGCCTTCTTCACAAGCACGGTCTCAATCTCGCGATCGTCATCTACGTCACCGGCCTCGGGGTGTTCATGCCGACAGCGGTTGCCGCGGCGCTTGAGCGCTTCAGCGACCGCGCCGGTTCGGCTTCCGCCATGGTCGGCTTTTTGCAGATGGCCGCCGGCGCGCTGTCGACGGCAATCGTGGGCGTCATGCAGCCGTCGCTGCCGGTGCTCGCCTTTCCGGCGGTCATGCTGTGCGCGACGGTTCTGGGCGCCTTCGCTCTGATCGGCAAACCAGTTCCCGCAGGAAACGGTCGATAACAGCCAGCGCCTGCGAAAAGAAGAAAAACAGGTGAAAGATGTGATTGATGCAAGGACACCACGCCCAGCATGGGAGGGCAGGTATGCGAAATACGAGGCGGCTGATCGTTTTCCGCCTCGTATTCCGCGGTCATTTCCGCATTTTGCCCTGTCCCGAACGCCCGATCCCGGCGCCCGGAAGCATGCTCATGGCGTCAGGAGCAGCTTGTCCGTGGTCGCCTGGCTGCGCGGCCACAGGATCTGCGCATCCTCGGGAAGCTGGTTGGGCTGATCGTACTGGATGACGAAGATCGGCACTTCCGGCCACTGCTGGAAGGCCCAGGCCGGTTCACGCGTCTGCGGGAAATAGATGGTGCCGCGGGTTCCTTCCCAACGGATCTTGCGTAGCGCCTCGACGATCTTGCCACGGTCGGTGCTGCCGGCCGCCTTGATCGCTTCGGCGATGACCATGATCCCGTCGTATCCTTCCATGGCCACCGAATTGGCCGGGCGTCCGGTGAGCTTCTTGTAGGCGGCCGCGAACTTGCGCGACAGCGGCGTGTCGGGCTTGCCGGGAAGGCCGGCGGGATTGCCGATGACGTAGACGCCGGCATCGCCCATGGTCTTCCAGAACTCCGGTTCGAGAACGTCGGCCCCGGCGGCGAAAACGGCGGTCTGCTTGGTCGGCGCCAATCCAAGGTCATAGGCCTGGCGCAGCATCTGCAGAAGCCCGGCGCCGGTAAAGCCGGCAATCAGGAGGTCCGGCCTGGGGTCGGCCCGCTTGAGCTGGAGAAGCTGGGGCGTGAAGTCGCTCACCGTGCGCTCGGCGGTGAAGGCCGTGACCTTGGCACCGGTACCTTCGAGGTTCTTCCTGAATACGTCGATGACCCCGAGTCCCCAGTCGGAGTTCTCGCCGATGATGGCGACATGCTTAAAGCCGACCGCCTTTACCCAGTCGGCAGCCACCGAATAGACCAGGGAATTGGCCACCGTGATGCGGAAGACTTCGGGGATCTGGGCGCCGGTCACGTTGTCCGACCAGCACTCGCCGGCGATGAAGGCAATGCCGTACTTGTGCGCGACCGGGCCGACCGCGGCACAGACCGCGCTGTGGGCGCTGCCGGTGACCGCAACCACGTTTTCCTTGGTCGCCAGACGCTCGAAGGCGGCGACACCTTTCTCCGGTACGCCGGAAGTGTCTTCGACGATCAACTCGACCTTCTTTCCGAGCACGCCGCCGCCGGCATTCAGTTCCTCGACGGCGACCTTCATGCCGTCGCGCAGCGATTCACCGGTCTGGACCCCGCCTGGCGGTGACAGGGGTGCAATTCCTCCGATCTTGATGGCATCCGCCAGCACCGAGCCGCCCGTGAGCACGCCGCCGGCAAGCAAGACCGCCCCGGTGGCAAGAATCGTGCGAGCAAAGCGGGCCACTGTGCGCGCCTTCGTTTTTCCGGTCATTGGATGTACCTCCCTTGTCCCTGCGTGGGTCCGGTTCCCGCCGCGGGCCCGCGCGCCTTGGCAGGCGCAGACGTACCGTGGCGGGCCGACAACCAGTCCCGACGAGGATATCGGAGACCCAGAGGTAGCAGAAGGTGAAACCGTGGCTGAAAATTAAGCCTGTTTATGCTTTTAAAGTATAATTCAGCTTAATAGCCCTCCCGCCGAACGGTCACTGCGGCAGAGCACGCAAGGCGAAGTCGTGGGCCGGAATGTCGTTGTCAATGGCGCGCATGATGGCCTCGCTGATCTTTCCCGACTGCGGCGAGTAGAGGCCGCACTCGGCCAGGCGTGCCCTGGTATCGGCGTACGTCCCCAGATATTCGAGCAGGATGCGGGCACAGATCGGCTCGCGCGAGACCATCCCGGCAGTTCCCAGAATGAGACCGGGCAGCAGACCGACCTTGTTCTTGTACGATGGATAGAGAACGGACTGCGAAATCTCGTTTCCGGTCAACCGTTCGCGATCAATCAGAAAAATGCGCTCGCGCAGGTAAAGGGCGATCCCCTCGTATTTGTAGACGAAGCCGGGGCGGGATCTGGCGGTACGTTCGCGATCGATCAGGCGCTCGATGCGTCTGTAGCCGGGGACGCCACCGCGTTCGTTGAGCAGCAGAAGCGACTTGAGGATTTTTCCCGGAGTCGAGAAGGAATAATAATAGGCGAAGTAATAACCGTAGTACTTGCGGATGATCGGATCCGACTGGGCCAGGGACCGTTTGAGCGCGCGCACCGGGTAGGTTTCGTCGGCGCGCACGCCATGGAACTGCACGACCTTGCGCAACTCATCATGGGGCGCAAGGATCTCGAACTCCTCGACCCCGAAAAATTCGCAGATCCGCCGCATGTTGCGGGCCGAGGGCCGGGCGGTGCCGGCGAGGTACTTGTTGAACTGCTGCCGGTTGATGCCGATCCGCCGGCACACCTCGGAAGCCGAGTAGTAATAGCTGCAAAGATAGCGCAGGTTGGTGGCGAAGTCCGATCGGGGGCCGGTGGTGGCGGGAGCTCGGTTCATCGTTGGGCGGGCATCGCTTTACACGTAACTTCATACGGCTTGCGCGTATGCGCGCACGAAAAGCTTAAAGTCGCTTAATGATGCCGT
>RFLL01000202.1 GCA_003693905.1 Alphaproteobacteria bacterium | reverse complement strand
CTCCGATTGCGTGGCTTGGGTAGGACAGGCCAGAGCAGCTGGACCGGGAACGCAACATGACATTTTACAGGGGCATCGGGGTGGCGATCGTTGTCGCGGTCGGTCTGGGCGTGTCCGGGTGCGGGAAAAAGACGGCGTCTTTTACCGGCACCGCCCCTCAGGCGGGAACGGCGGGCGCGGGCGAGATCAACGATGACATCAATCGCGCGCAGAGCCAGGAGTCCTCGATCTGGGACGTGTTCGGCCCCGGCAAGACCGAACAGACCGTTCAGGTGAACCGCTATCTGTGGGCCGCCTCGCTGGACGTGCTCGGCTTTCTGCCCATCGAATCGGTCGATCCCTTTACCGGCGTGATCGTCACCGGCTACGGCACCCCGCCGGGCGGCGGGCGGTCCTATCGCGCCACGGTGCATATCAGCGACCCGGCGCTGTCGGCGCGGTCGCTGAAGCTGGCCATGCAGACCAGCGGCGGGCGGCCGGCGAACCCGGCGACGGTGCGCGCGGTCGAGGACGCGATCCTGTCGCGAGCGCGGCAGTTGCGCATCGCCGACGACAACCTCTAGAAGTTTTCCGCGAACCGCTCTATCACGTCGCCGGGTTCCAGCCCGGCGTTTTCATGTCAGGGGACAGCATCAGATGTCGCGTTACACCGCCGCCGAGATCGAATCGAAATGGCAGCAGGCCTGGGACAAGGCCGGGATCTTCACCGCCCGCCGCACCGCGGACCGGCCCAAGTATTATGTGCTCGAGATGTTCCCCTATCCCTCGGGACGCATCCATATCGGCCATGTGCGCAACTACACGATGGGCGACGTGGTGGCCCGCTACAAGCGCGCCACCGGTCACAATGTCCTGCACCCGATGGGCTGGGATGCCTTCGGGATGCCGGCCGAGAACGCGGCAATGGCCAGCGGCGGGCATCCGAAGGACTGGACCTATCAGAACATCGCCGACATGCGCGCCCAGATGAAGCCGCTGGGGCTCAGCATCGACTGGAGCCGCGAATTCGCCACCTGCGACCCCGAATATTACGGCCAGCAGCAGCGGCTGTTCCTCGACATGCTGGATGCGGGGCTCGTCTATCGCAAGAACGCGGTGGTGAACTGGGATCCGGTGGACATGACCGTTCTGGCCAACGAACAGGTGATCGACGGCAAGGGCTGGCGGTCGGGCGCCGAGGTCGAGCGGCGCGAGCTGACGCAGTGGTTCTTCCGCATCTCGGACATGGCCGAGGAACTGCTGGAGGCGCTGGACGGGCTGGAGAACTGGCCGGCCAAGGTGCGCACCATGCAGGAAAACTGGATCGGCCGCAGCCAGGGGCTGGAATTCAGCTTTGAGCGCGTGGACGGGGGCGAGCCGATCACCGTCTATACCACGCGCCCCGACACGCTGATGGGGGCATCCTTCGTCGGCATCTCACCCGATCATCCGCTGGCCAAGCAGCTGGAGGCCGAGAACCCCGAGGTGGCGGCCTTTGTCGCCGAATGCCGCAAGGGCGGCACCACCGAAGAGGCGATCGAAACGGCCGAAAAGCTGGGATACGACACCGGCATCCGGGTGCGGCATCCGCTGGATCCGAACTGGGAACTGCCGGTGTGGATCGCGAACTTCATCCTGATGGATTACGGCACCGGCGCGATCTTCGCCTGTCCGGCGCATGACCAGCGCGACCTTGATTTCTGCCGCAAATACGGCTTGCCGGTGATTGACACCTTCTTCGACATCGACAACCCGAAGCCGGTGGAAACCGAGGCTTTCGTGCCGCCCAAGGAGCAGAAGGTGAAATGGGTCAACCATTTCACCGGCATCGACGAGGCCACCGGGCAGGAAGCGATCGACGCCACCATCGCCTTTGCCGAAAAACACGGCTGGGGCAAAGGCGTGATCAATTACCGCCTGCGCGACTGGGGGTTGAGCCGGCAGCGCTACTGGGGCTGCCCGATCCCGGTGGTGCATTGCGAAAGCTGCGGCGTGGTACCGGAGAAAAAGGCGAACCTGCCGGTCCGCCTGCCTGATGACGTGAGTTTCGACAAACCCGGCAACCCTCTGGACCGGCACCCCACCTGGCGCGACACGCCCTGCCCGGCCTGCGGCAAGCCGGCGAAACGAGAGACCGACACGATGGATACCTTCGTCGATTCGTCGTGGTACTACGCACGCTTCACCGCGCCCTGGGCCGAGACCCCGACCGATCTGGAAGAAGCCGATTACTGGATGAACGTGGACCAGTATATCGGCGGCATCGAACACGCCATCCTGCACCTGCTCTATTCGCGCTTTTTCGCGCGGGCCATGCACATCACCGGGCATTTGCCGGAGAAGTGCAAGGAACCCTTCGACGCGCTGTTCACGCAGGGCATGGTCACGCATGCGATCTATGTCACCCGCGACGAGAACGGGCGCCCGGTCTATCACTTTCCCGAGGAGGTCGAGATTCACGAAAGCGGGGCGCGGCTGGGGGCGACCGGTGAGGAGGTCGAGATCATCCCCTCGGCCAAGATGTCGAAATCCAAGAAGAACGTGGTCGACCCGGTCAACATCATCAGCGCCTTCGGGGCCGATACCGCCCGCTGGTTCGTGCTGAGCGATTCGCCGCCCGAGCGCGACGTGGAATGGACCGCCGCCGGCGCCGAGGCCGCGCATCGCCACCTGAGCCGGGTCTATCGGCTGGCCGCCGAGATCGACGCCGCCGAGAAGGCCTCGGCCGGGGCCGACGAGGCGCTGCTGCGCGAGATGCACAAGACCATCCATGACGTGACCGTTGGAATCGAGAGTTTCGGCTTCAACGCCGCCATCGCCCGGCTTTATGCCTTTACCAACACATTGGCGAAGTCGCCGGCCGGCGGTGCGGCAAAGCGGCAGGCGGCGATGGTGCTGGCGCAGCTGATGTCGCCGATGACGCCGCATCTGTCCGAGGAATTGTGGTCGATGCTGGGCGGCGAGGGGCTGGTGGCCACCGCGCCCTGGCCCAAGGCCGATCCGGCGATGCTGGTCGATGACACCGTCACCCTGCCGATTCAGATCAACGGCAAGCGTCGGGCCGAACTCAGCGTACCAAGAGAGATGGGACGAGAAGAGGTTGAAAAAGCGGCGCTGGCGGTGGACGCTGTGCAAAAGGCGCTGAACGGGGGGGCGCCGAAGAAGGTGATCGTCGTCCCCGGCCGGATCGTGAATGTCGTTATATGACCGCAGAACCCTGCTGATTTTGCCGCTGGCGCTGGCCGCCTGCGGGTTTCAGCCGGTTTACGGGCCGGGCGGCGCCGCTGCGGCGTTGCGTGACAAGGTGCGAATGGACGAGCCCGACAGCGCCGAGACCTATCTTCTGGTTCGCAACCTGGAGGACCGGCGTGGCCGCGCCGCGCAGCCGGAATATGCCCTGTCGGTCAAGGTGAAGACCGATACCGAGGGCCAGGCGATCACCGCCGCCGACGAGACCACGCGCTATTCGCTGGTCGGGCGGGCAGAGTACAGTCTGACCCGAATCGCCACCGGGGAGGTGATTGCCTCGGGG
>RFLL01000201.1 GCA_003693905.1 Alphaproteobacteria bacterium | reverse complement strand
CGAGCGGCTGCGGGCGGCGATCGCGGCGGCACTGGGGGCGGCGCGCGACGGCAGTGCGTACGCCGTGCTGGTTGATCTTCTCGACGATCCATCCGTGGCAGTGCGTCTGTTCGCGGTGCAGGCGCTGGGCGATCTCGGTCGCACCGAGGCGGCCGGCCCGCTTACCGAATTCGCGTTGGCCATCGACCGGCGCATCGCGAACTTGTCGGAACCGGAGCTGCTGGCCGACGTCTACGAGGCGAGCGCCGAGATCGGTCTGGAGACGGCGGCGCTGCGGGTGCTCACCGCCCTCGATCCCGTGACGGCCACGCCGGCGCTGGTGCAGGCCGCCCGGGCGCGTCCGCTCGCCCGCGATTCGGCGGCCGGGTTGCGCCTGGCGCAGGCGATCTTCGAGCGCCGCCGGATCGCGCTCTATGGCCTCGGTTATACGGGCGCGGCCGAGGCATTCACGGTGGTGCGTGGCGATGACGGGCTCGGCGATCCCGATCCGCGCCTGCGGGCGGTGGCCGTGCGCTCGCTGGGCGTGCTCGGCATGGCCGGAGCGGTCGATCTGGCCGTGGCCCGGCTTCGCGATCCCAGTGCCGAGGTGCGCTGGACGGCGGCTTCGGTGCTCGGCCGGCTGGCGGATCGCGCAGCCGTAGCGCCGCTGTCGGCGGCGCTTGGCGATCCGGTCGCCGAAGTACGGCGCCAGGCCGCCCTCGGCCTCGGTTATCTGGGTGACGAACGGGCGCGCGCGGCCCTCGAAGCGGCGGCCGCCGGCGATGCCGACGACGCGGTACGCGCCGCAGCGGCCTATGCCCTGACCCTGCTTTAGGCCGCGCTTCGGCCGGCGGATCAGGGATCAGGTGCCTATGCGGCGATCAGGCGCTCCACCACCCACCACCCGGCGATGACCAGGATCAGCCCCGAGCCGGCCCGTGCCGAGATCGCGTACCACGGTTGCCGGGCCCACCATACGAGCGGCATGAACAGAGCGCCGACCACCGCGAGCTGACCGATCTCGACCCCCAGGTTGAAGCCGAACAGGGTCAGGACTGCGCCGCTGGCGATATCGAGGTCGCGCAACGCGCCGTAGAAACCGAATCCGTGGACCAGCCCGAATCCGCCGGCCACCATCCAGCGATGCGACAGACCGCGGCCGAGGATGTTTTCGATCGCGACAAAGGCGATGCTGAGCGCGATCAGAACCTCGATCGGTCGCGCCGGCGGCGAAACCACGTCGAACCAGGCCAGACCCAGGGTCAGGCTGTGGGCCGCGGTGAAGCTGGTGACGATCTTGACGATCGGCCACACCCGGACGCTGCCGACAAGCAGCGCAAACAGAAACAACAGGTGGTCGATGCCGGCCCAGATATGCTCGATCCCGAGCCTCACTAGGCCGCCGAGGCGCGCATACCAGGGCGCTTCGGCCGCCGAGGCCACGGTGACGTCGAGGCGCGTGACCGTGCGGTCGAACAGAATCTCCTGCGTACCGCCCGGCAGGCGCAGGGTGCCGAGGCTGCGGTGGGCGGCGTCGATGTCGAAGAACAGGAAGTAACCGACGGTCAGATCGCGGATCGCACCGGGGCAGTGGAACGGCACCGCGATCGCGATCTCGTTCGGCAGGCCGGCGTAATCGACGTCGACCGATCCGGGCGGGCACGGCGCTCCCTGGGCGAGAACGCCGAGGCGGGTGCGGACGTAATCGTCGAGGGTATCGCGCCGGGTCTCGAAGGCCGCCTTCGGTACCGGGGTGACCAGATCGGTCGGGATGCCGAGCGCAACCGCCAGGTCGTGGGCGGACACGCGCACCCGGTAGTCGACCGTACCATCGGTCGACACCGCAACATCGATGCGTGACAGGCTGGTCTTGTGGGCCGTGGCCGGTGGCTCCCCACCGACCACGGCAACGATCAGAACGCAAAGAAATACCGCCGCACGCACGAACTCGCAGCGGGCAGGAATGGCCGTCCTACTTTTCGCAGATCGCCATCACGCGCGACGGACCGCCGGTGCCGCGCACGTGCTTGGGCGCCCCCACCACGACGGTGCAGCTTCCCGGTCTGGCCATGGCGAGCTGGTCGAGGCCGGTCGCGTTCTCGACGAACTTCAACCCCCGCTGCAACAGGCGGACATGCGCGTGCCACGAGTTGGTCCACTTGTCGTCGTCGCCGATGGCACTCTGCCCCGAATCGATGCCGATGTTGTCGGCGATGATGCCCTTAATGCGGATTCCCTTGGCGTCCATCACCTCGATCAGCTTGTCGACCGCGGCCTTGCTCATGCCCGGGTGGTTCCAGCCGTTGATATAGGGATCCTTGGCGAAGTCGGCGCCCTGGAAGAAGAACCGCGACCAGCCGAGGTTAAGAACCAGCCAGGTGTCGTTGTCGAGCTTGTCGGCGACGGCGGCGATGTCATCGGCGGTGACGACGTTGGGTGAAGCGTTGGAGAAATCGGTGACGCTCCTGTCCGGGCTCGGCCTGCCGCCGTTCTTGTCCAGCTCCGCCTGCACGCGCCCGCTGATGTCGATCACCACCGCCTTGCCGATGAGATCGTCGGCACCAAGCTGATGCGCCAGTTTGCGCTGGTCGGCCGGCTTGCCCCCCGGTTCCAGCGAATCGGCATTGTTGATGTAGTGGCCCGGCGTATCCAGATGCGTGCCGTGATGTTCCGACAGCACGATCCGGCCGAGGTCGAAATAGCCCTGATTGGTCGGAAACTGCGAGATTGCCAGAATCGCCTGCTGGCCGAAGCTGGCGTGCGGGACGCTGTTCAGCCACGGCTGATTGAGGTCGGGTTTCATCGGATCGCCGGCCATCGGCTTGAAGGTCGGGATCGGATGCGTAAGGTCGATGGTGAATGTCTCGGCGCGGGCGGGACCGGCACCGAGGACCAGTATCCCGGCCAGCACGCCCGCCAGCGCCCCTGCGGCCATGGATCTGTCAAGCATGGAGACCTCCCTTCTGGTTGCGCGGGCACGACGCTTGGTGTTGTCTGTTTTCCCGGAAGCGAGCACAAAAAAACCCCCGCCTTCCGTGCCCTGAATTGCCTCTGAACGAACGATAGCGCATTTTCCGCGTCCACCGGAAGAGGTCAAGACCGGCCTGCGGCCGCCAGCGCGGAGTCCCGGATCTGGCTCAGGCTCATTCGCGGCGTGATCGCCTCCGGGTCGATGCGCAGATCGATCAGGGCCGGCCGGCCGGCGTGGAGCGCGCGCTCGAACGCCGGCGCGAACTCCTCGGTGCGGGTGACCGTCTCGCCGTGGGCGCCGTAGGCGCGCGCCAGAGCGGCAAAATCCGGATTGGCCAGATTCGTGCCCACGCTCCGCCCCGGGTAGGTCCGTTCCTGATGCATGCGGATGGTGCCGTACATGCCGTTGTTGACGACCAGGACGACGATGTCGGCGCCATGCTGTACCGCGGTCGCCAGCTCCTGCCCGGTCATCAGAAAGCAGCCGTCGCCGGCAAAGGCGATCACCGGGCGCTGCGGGTGGAGGAGCTTGGCCGCCACCGCCGCCGGTATACCGTAGCCCATCGAGCCGCTGGTCGGCCCCAGTTGCGTGGCGAAGCGGCGGTAGGGATAGAACCGGTTGGGCCAGGCCGAGTAGTTGCCGGCCCCGTTGGTAAGAATGGCCTCGGGCGGCAGGATCTGGCGCAGGTGGGCCATCACCTCGCCCATCTGCAATGCGCCGGGGATGACGGGCGGGGCCAAGCCTTCCAGATAATCGCAGTGAGCCGCCGCGGTCCACTCCGCCCACGGCGGCGATTCGATCGGCGGCAGGGCCCGGGCCGCCGCGGCGAAGGCGGGCATTGCCGCGCAGATCGGCAGATCGGCCTGATAGACGCGGCCCAGCTCCTCCGCTCCGGGGTGGACATGGATCAGCCTCTGGCGCGGGCGCGGCACGTCGAGCAGGGTATAGCCCTGGCTCGAAGCCTCGCTGAGCCGGGTGCCCACGGCCAGGATTAGATCCGCGGCCCGGACCCGCTCGACCATCGCCGGGCTGAGGTTGAGGCCGACGTCGCCGGCGTAGCACGGGTGCAGGTTGTCGAAACGGTCCTGGCGCCGGAACGAGGT
>RFLL01000200.1 GCA_003693905.1 Alphaproteobacteria bacterium | reverse complement strand
TTTCGTGCGCTCCCCTTCACTGGAAATCCGTCTGCCCAGCGTCATTGCGCTCAAGGATTACATCCACCTCGACCGGCGACCCGCGTTTACCCGCTTCAACGTCTTTCTGCGCGACGGCTTCCGATGCCAGTACTGCGGCGGGGTGTTCGCGTCCGAGGAACTGACGTTCGATCACCTGATCCCGCGCTCGCGCGGCGGGCGCACGACGTGGACCAACGTGGTCACCGCCTGTCAGAGCTGCAATCTGATCAAGGGCAACCGCACGCCGGAAGAATGCGGAATGCTACCGCTGCGCCCGGTGTGTCAGCCGACCACCTATCAGCTTCAGGAAAACGGCCGCGCGTTTCCGCCGAATTATCTGCACGAAAGCTGGCGCGACTTCCTGTACTGGGATACGGAGCTGGAATCCTGAGCGACGGCCGGCGCCGGGATCAGAGCCGCTCCGACAGCCAGATGGCCAGGCGCGATCCGGCCTTGATCGCGGCCTTGAGGACGGGATACGCCGGCGCCTCCTCGGCGCCGTGGGCAAGACCGGCGTCGCGGTGGGCCAGTTCGTCCTGACGGAAGGTTTCGATCGTCTCGCGCAGCGGCGCCTCGTCGTCGCCCAGTTGTTGGGCCTGACGCGCGTAGTGCTCGTCGATCACTTCCTCGACCGCCACGGTACAGGCCATGGCCGCGCGCTCGCCCATCAGCGCGGTGGCGGCACCGAGCGCGAATCCTGCGACATGCCACAACGGTTGCAGTAGCGTCGGGCGTACGCGCCGTTCGACGAGAAGCTCGTCGAAGCGTTCGAGGTGGCGCAGCTCCTGTGCGTGCATGTGACGGATGGCACGGGCCGCCGGGCCGCGGCGCAGCACCGCCGCCTGGCCTTCGTAGATGCGCCGGGCACCGTATTCACCGGCCTGATCGACGCGCAGGATGCGGGCGATGCGCGCCTGCGGGTCGGGATCGCCGGGCAGGCAGGCGGTGCCGGTGGCACTGTCTGGAGCGCCGGCGCCGGTACGGGGTCGGGAATCAGGAGGCCGGGAAGCGGAAGGTTTGTCGCTCATCGTGCTCTGCGCTTCGCCATCGCCCATGCCGCCCACAGGCTGGCAAGGCCTAGCCCGAGGGAGACGATGGCATTGTAGCCGGCCATGGAGATTCCGAACAGGGACCACGGCACCCGGTCGCACGGCGCAAAGGGGCGCGCCAGAAGTTGTTCGCGCAACTGGGCGGTGCTGGCCGTCGGATCGAAGACGGGGGCGTGGCATTCCGCGGTTCCGCGCCACCAGTGCTGTTCGACGCCGACGTGGAACATGGCGATTCCCGCCCCGCCGAGAAAGGCCGCGCCGGCCAGGGCGACGAAAGCGGCGCGCGCCAGCGGCCAGTTGCCGAAGGCGATCCGGCCATCCCGAACGCGGCGGCCACCATGTAGGTGTACCGTTGGTAATAGCACAGGATGCACGGTTGCAGGCCGCCCCAGACTTCCGATGCCCAGGCGGTGCCGAGAGCACCCAGGCTGACGGCAACGATCAGCGAAGGCACGAAACGCGGGTGATGGATCAGGCGTTCGAGCATGAGCGGCGGATTCTCTTCGTGTTTGACGAACGGCGGAACGCCCCCCGGTCGGGACGCGGCGACCCTGTCTCAGAACACATAGCGTATCGCGACGAAGCCCGCGAACAACAGAATGAAGAACAGCCACGTCAGCGCGGGTAGATAACGCTCGATAAAGGCACGGATCGGCGGTCCGAACCACCACAGAAGTGCGACTTCGAGAAAAAACCGTGCCCCGCGCGAGGTTGCAGAGGCAACGAGAAATACGCCCAGATCAAGCTGTGCAACGCCGCTGGCGATGGTGATGACCTTGTAGGGAAACGGCGTGAAGCCGGCGCCGGCTACGATCCACGCCCCCCATTCGCGGTAGGTTTCCTGAAACGCCGCAAAGCGGTCCGTGTACCCGTACAGCTCCAGGATCGGGCGCCCGACGGTCTCGAACAGGCCGGCACCGATGGCATAGCCGAGGACCCCGCCCAGAACCGAGGCCACGGTGGCCACGGCGGCGATCCGCCACGCCTGTGCGCGTGCCGCCAACACCATGGGCACGATCATGACATCGGGCGGGATCGGAAAGACGGAGCTTTCCATGAAGGCGACGATCGCCAGTACCCGGATGGCGTGGCGATGCCCGGCCAGGGCCATCACGCGGTCATAGAGCGAACGCAGCATGGGCCTTATCTTCCGGACCCGGCGACATGACCCCGATCGCCGGTCACCTGTTGGGGCGGGCCTTCGGGTTCGGTTTCTGCTACCCTGATCGAAGGCCGGGACGGGTCCGGCGAACGCCCGCAACGAGAGTGGAAGCAAGATCGAGGACCAGGAACGGAACAAAGCCCGGACCACGGGCGACAACGAGGGTATGTGCGATGAGCCAATGTGCCGAGCTCCTGTTCGTCAACGAGGCCTTTTATCATGCTTTCCAGACTCGCGATGTGGCGGCTATGGAAGCACTGTGGGCGCGTCACGTTCCCGTCGTGTGCATTCATCCCGGCTGGCGTGCAATGGCCACACGTGACGAGATCATGGCCTCCTGGCACGGAATTCTGACCAGTCCCGATGCCCCCGATATCGCCTGCTGCGGCGCCAACGGCCGCCTGGTCGGGGGCGTCGGCGTCGTGGTGTGCTACGAGCAGATGGATGACCGGGTGCTGGTGGCGACCAATCTGTATATCCGCGAGGAAGGCGCGTGGAAACTGATCCATCACCAGGCCGGGCCGAGCAACCTGACCCCCGGCGAGGTGACGGACGACCCCGTTGGCGGCCGCTTGCAATGAGGTGCGGCCCCGTTTCCCGCCCTTGTGGCTGCGGCGCGGGAGGGAATTAAGACGCGCTCAGATGACCTCGATGCTGTCGGCCATCGGCCCCTTCTGACCGATGCGGGTCTGCATGCGCACCCGCTGGTCGGGGTCGAGGCTTTGCATTCCGGCGCGCTCCAGAACGCGGGCGGAGATGAACACGTCCTTGCTGCCGTCGTCCGGCACCACAAAGCCGAAGCCCTTTTCCTGGTTGTAGAACTTGACGGTACCTTCGACCGACGTGGTGGTGCCGTCGTAGGCGGGAACGGGCGGTGCCTCGGGCATCGATTCGATACGGTGGACGGTCGCGACCTGCGGTCCCTTGGTCCCGGCGCACAGGTCACATAAGATCGTGGCGCCCTGCGGGATGTGGTTGAGGCCCGAACGATTGACCACCGAGATGTGCAGGAACGCATCGGG
>RFLL01000020.1 GCA_003693905.1 Alphaproteobacteria bacterium | reverse complement strand
CCACGCGCCCCGGCCCGTCGCCGGCGCGGCGATAGAGCAGGGCCCCGTCGGGGCCGCGGATTTCCTCGATACCGTAGGGCCACACCCCGTAGCCTCGGTTGGCGAACGCCGCGTAGGCGCCGGTCAGTTCGAGCAGCGTCACCTCCGAAGCGCCCAGCGCCAGGCTTGGCCGCACGGCGAGATCGGAAGTGATGCCGAGGCGATGGGCGA
This sequence comes from Alphaproteobacteria bacterium, assembly GCA_003693905.1. Taxonomy (GTDB): domain Bacteria; phylum Pseudomonadota; class Alphaproteobacteria; order Kiloniellales; family J153; genus J153. Next base: position 3,394 of record RFLL01000020.1, on the reverse strand, counting down.
GCGCCGCCACGCGCGCCGGACCGACCGTCCGGATCAGGCGCACCGCCACCGAATTGAGCGAGCGGGCAAACGCCTCGCGCAGCGTGACCACGCCGTAGTAGCGATCGGCATAGTTGCGCGGTTTCCAGCCGTCGATTTCGATCGGCGCGTCGCTAAGGCGGTCATCTGGGGTGAAACCGTCTTCCACCGCCGCCAGATAGACGAAGGTCTTGAAGGCCGAACCGGGCTGACGCAGGGCCTGGGTGGCGCGGTTGAACTGGCTGGCGTCGTAGTCGCGCCCACCGACCATGGCGCGCACCGCGCCACCGGCATCGAGCACCACGACCGCCCCTTGCGTCACCTTGCGGGCGCGCGCCTCAGCGTCGAGAAGACGGCGCAGTTCTTCCTCCGCCACTTTCTGATAATAGGGGTTGAGGGTGGTAACGACGGTCAGATCGCGGTCGATCGTGCCCACGTAGCCGGCCACCCGGGACAGGATCCAGTCGGCGAAATAGCGCGCCTGGGTGCCGGCCACCGCCCGCCCGCGGGTCTTTTTGCGAAGCGCCCGTTCGGCCTCCTCGGGGCTGATATATCCGGCTTCGACCATAGCCCGCAGGACGAGCGCGGTGCGCGCCTCGGTCCGGGCGCTGTTGCGCGCCGGGCTGTAGCGCGACGGCGCCTTGAGCAGACCGGCCAGAAGGGCGGCTTCGTAGAGGTTGAGGCGGGTTGCCGGCTTGCCGAAATAACGCCGCGCCGCGGCATCGATGCCGAAGGTCCCGGCCCCCAGATAGACGCGGTTCAGATACAGGCTGAGGATCTGATCCTTGGTGAAGGTCGATTCCAGCCACAGGGCCAGAAGCATTTCCTGCACCTTGCGCTTGATCGTGCGCTCGGGTGTCAGGAACAGGTTCTTGGCAAGCTGCTGAGTGATGGTCGAGCCGCCTTCGACGATGCGCCCAGCGCGCAGATTGGCAACCATCGCCCGGGCGAGACCGATCAGGTCGATCCCGAAATGGTCGTAGAAGCGCCGATCCTCGATCGCCAGCACCGCCTGCGGCACATAAGGCGGCAGATCGCGGACATTGACCACGGTGCCGTACACATCGCCGTAGGAGGCCAGCAACGTTCCGTCGGCGGCCATCAGGGTTACCGCCGGGCGCCGTTCGACGGCGTTGACGTCAGCGATTTCGGGCAGATCGTAAGCGTACCAGGCAACGATGGAGGCAACCGCGACAACGGCCCAGATGGCCAGGGTCGCGCCCCACACGACAAGACGCAACGGCCACGAACGCGCCCTGCGCACCCCCGCGGCGCGCGCACGCCCTGCGGAGCGCCGGCGCCGCCGGCGCGTATCGGCCTCGTTCCTTGTCCGCCTTCGGGTCATGGCGTTCTCATCACCCGCACCGGGTGGGGGTATCAGCCGGGCGTCACACGTCGAGATTGGCCACTTCGAGCGCGTGGGTCTGGATGAACTCGCGGCGCGGCTCTACCGCATCGCCCATCAGGGTCGAGAAAATGCTGGCCGCTTCGTCGGCGTGCGCGATCTTGACCTGAAGCAAAGAGCGTGCCTCGGGGTCGAGGGTGGTTTCCCACAACTGATCCGGGTTCATTTCGCCGAGGCCCTTGTAGCGAGAGATGGTGACTCCCTTGCGGCCGAGCTCGAAGATCGCACCGGCCAGAGCGCTCGGCCCGGCGATCGGAATTTCCTTGTCCCTGGTGCGCAGAACCGCGGGTGCGCCATAGACGGTACGCAAGGAATCGGCCATCGCGCTTAGGTGGCGCGCTTCGCTCGAGCGCAGCAGCGGTGCATCGAGCACGCGCCGCTCGGTCAGGCCGCGCAGGGTGCGCGTGAAGACGAGACCGCCGTCCCGAGTCACCGCGCCCTGCCAGCCGCGTTCGTAGGGGGCGGCCAGCGCATCGAGCCGGTCGGCGATCGTTGCCGCCAGGTGCGCGGCGCGCGCGTCGTCGTCGAGAATCTCCGGGCTCAGCGCCCCGGCGATCATCGTCTGTTCGACGATCTCCACGCTGCCGACGCGGCGCGCCAGAGGTTCGATCAAGTGCTTGGCCTGAACCGCGCGCTCGACCTCGGCGCGCAGATCGGCATTGCCGATCTGGGTGCCGTCGGCCAGGACCAGCAGGCTTCCCGTCACGCCGTTGTCGATGAGATAAGCTTCCAGCTCGCGATCGTTTTTCAGATAGCGCAGGGAATCGCCGCGCTTGGCGCGATAGAGCGGCGGCTGCGCGATATACAGATGCCCGCGTTCAACGATCGGCAGCATCTGGCGATAGAAGAACGTCAACAGCAGGGTGCGGATGTGACTGCCGTCGACGTCGGCGTCGGTCATGATGATGATCTTGTGATAGCGCAGCTTGTCGATATCGAATTCGTCGGGTCCGATGCCGGTTCCCAGCGCCGTGATCAGGGTTCCGATTTCGGCCGAGCTCAGCATCTTGTCGAAGCGGGCGCGTTCGACGTTGAGGATCTTGCCCTTGAGCGGCAGGATCGCCTGAAAGCGCCGGTCGCGCCCCTGCTTGGCCGAACCGCCGGCCGAATCGCCCTCGACCAGAAACAGCTCCGAGCGCGCCGGGTCGCGTTCCTGACAATCGGCGAGCTTGCCGGGCAGCGAAGAAATGTCGAGCGCTCCCTTGCGGCGCGTCAGCTCGCGCGCCCGGCGCGCCGCTTCGCGGGCGGCGGCGGCCTCGACCACCTTGGCGACGATGCGCCGTGCTTCGCGCGGGTGTTCCTCGAAATACCGCTCCAGGCCTTCGCCGATGATCGCCTCGACGATCGGACGGACCTCGGACGAAACCAGCTTGTCCTTGGTCTGGCTGGAGAACTTCGGATCCGGCACCTTGACCGAAAGCACGCATGTCAGCCCTTCGCGCACATCGTCGCCGGTCAGTGACACCTTTTCGCGTTTGGCGATGCCCGATTCCAGGGCATAGGAGTTCACCTGCCGCGTCAGTGCGGCCCGGAACCCGGCCAGGTGGGTGCCGCCGTCGCGTTGCGGGATGTTGTTGGTGAAGCACAGCATCGTCTCGTGATAGCTGTCGGTCCATTCCAGCGCGGCTTCGACGATGACGTGATCTTTCTGGCCGCGGATCAGGATCGGTTGGTCGATCAGCGGCGTGCGGGTGCGATCGAGGAAACGCACGAAGGCTTCCAGACCGCCTTCATAACGCAGATCGACGCGTTTGGGTTCGGCGTGGCGATCGTCGATCAGGCTCAGACGGACACCGGAATTGAGAAAGGCAAGCTCGCGCAGACGGTGCTCCAGGGTCGCGAAATCGAATTCGGTGTTCGAAAAGATCTTTTTCGACGGCAGGAAGGTGATCTGCGTGCCGGTGCGCCCTCCGGCCTCGCCGACGACCTTGAGCGGGCTTTCCGGCACCCCTTCGACGAAGCGCATGTGGT
>RFLL01000199.1 GCA_003693905.1 Alphaproteobacteria bacterium | reverse complement strand
GGACGCGGCGCCTGTCGGTCAGCGCCGAAGACATGGGAGCCGTATTGCGGGCGCTGGACATTGTCGACACCATCGAAGGCGGTCGCCTCGAGATCACCGGAACCAGCCCGGGCCCGCTGCCGGCCGGGCCGCTGAGCGCCCGCATCGAGGCCCGCGACTATGTGCTGATTGACGCCCCGGTCATGGCGAAATTGCTGACCGTGGCCTCGCTGAGTGGGATCAGCGATCTTCTGAGTGGAGAGGGAATCCGCTTCCGACGGCTGATCGGAACCGTAACGGCTCAGAACGGCAAGGTACACACCGATCTGCTGCGCGCCTACGGCCCCGCCCTGGGACTGACCGCCAAGGGCGATCTCGACCTCAACACCGGTCAGCTCGATCTGGCCGGAACCATCGTTCCCGCCTACACCGTCAATCGCATTCTGGGCCAGATTCCCCTGCTCGGGACATTGCTGACCGGTGGTGAAGGGCAGGGGGTCTTCGCCGTGACGTATCGCATGCGCGGCCCGATCGGAGATCCCAAGATCACCGTCAATCCGTTGTCCGCCCTGGCTCCGGGATTTCTGCGCTCGCTGTTCAGTGCGACGCCGTCGACCGCCACCGATGCGGATGGCGAGTTGCGCGCCATACCAAGGCGCACTGATCCCTGATCGCGCCCCCCTGGCAACCCGCCGGGGCTGCGATCATGCCGGGCGGACCAGGGCGTGGCGTTTCCTGCCCGCGGACAATTTGACGACTCCTTTGTCCGTCAGGTCGCTGGGCGTGACGAGCCGCGATTCATCGGTGATGACGACATCATTGATGCGTCCGCCGCCGCCGCGGATCAGGCGCCGGGCCTCGCCGTTGCTGGCCGTCAGCCCGGCCATGTGCAGCAGTTCGTAGGCCGGGATGCCGGCTTCGAGGCGGGCACGCGGGACCTCGATCGTGGGCAGTTCGGCCCCGATGCCGCCTTTTTCAAAGGTGGTGCGCGCCGTCTCGGCCGCCGCGCGCGCCGCCGCTTCGCCGTGGCACAGGCGCGTGGCTTCGTTTGCCAGGATCTTCTTGGCTTCGTTGATCTCGGCATCCTTGAGCGCTTCGAGACGGCGGATTTCGTCCTCGGGCAGCTCGGTGAACAGGCGCAGAAAGCGCCCGACGTCGGCATCGTCGACGTTGCGCCAGTATTGCCAGTATTCGTAAGGCGAGACCCGTTCCTCGCTCAGCCACACCGCGCCGGTCGCCGTCTTGCCCATCTTGGCGCCCGAGGCGGTGGTGATCAGCGGGGTGGTGAGGCCGTAGAGCGTGGTGTGGTCGACGCGCCGCGCCAACTCGACGCCGCACACGATGTTGCCCCACTGATCGGATCCGCCCATCTGAAGGCGGCAGGCGTTGCGCCGGCTGAGTTCCAGAAAATCGTACGCCTGGAGGACCATGTAGTTGAATTCGAGAAAGCTCAGCGGTTGTTCGCGCTCCAGACGCAGCTTTACCGAATCGAACGTCAACATGCGGTTGACCGAGAAATGGCGCCCGTATTCGCGCAGGAACGGAATGTATTTGAGCTCGTCCAGCCACTCGGCGTTGTTGACCATCAGGGCGTCGCCCGGCCCGTCGCCGAAGCGCAGGAATTTGGTAAAGACGCGCTTGATCCCGGCCATGTTGCGGGCGATCCGGGCATCGTCCAGAAGCTGGCGCGTCTCGTCGCGTCCCGACGGGTCGCCGATCTTCGTCGTACCGCCGCCCATGAGCACGATTGGCCGGTTGCCCATCCTCTGCCACCAGCGCAGCAGCATGATCGAAACCAGGCTGCCCACATGGAGGGAATCGGCTGTGCAGTCGAAGCCGATATAGGCAGTAAGCGGCCCTTCGGCGAGCAGGGCGTCCAGTCCTTCGAGGTCCGTACACTGATGCACAAACCCGCGCCGTGTAATCTCGCGCAGGAATTCCGAGCGCACTTCGGTCATGGCTCTATCGGTCTCGTGGTGCAGATGTGGGCCGGGCTGCCGGAGCGCCGGGGCGTATCGGACGTACCCGGGACCGCTTGCGGCGGGCAGGCGGATTTATCACAATCGCCCGAGCTTCACAAATCCGCCCGAGCCTGCTGACGATGGTCGCGTCGTCAACGAACCGCTCGTCCACGCAATTCCTGGGTCCGGTCCGTTTTTTTGCCCCGTGTCTGATTCTTCGGCCTCCCGCCTGCGCTTCGCGCTCGGCCTCATGAGCGGCACCTCGCTCGACGGTATCGACGCGGCGCTGATCCGCAGCGACGGGCGTCGTCGCGTGGTCCCCGTCGCCGCTCTTACCGTGCCTTACGATCCGGCGTTCCGGGCCCGTTTGCGCGCGATCCTGGGCGGGCGGGGCGAAGTGGCCGCGGTCGAGCGGGAATTGACCCTGCGCCATGTCGAGGCGGTCGAGGCGCTGCTTCAGGCGGCGGGCCGGACGTCCAGGGATGTCACCGTGATCGGCTTTCACGGGCACACCATTCTGCATGCGCCGGAGGAACGGTGCACCTGGCAGATCGGCGACGGGGCGTTGCTGGCGGCGCGTATCGGCATTGATGTCGTCGCCGATTTTCGCGGCCGTGACGTGGCCGCCGGCGGGCAGGGGGCGCCGTTGGCGCCGCTCTACCATGCGGCGCTGGCTGCCGATCTCGACAAGCCGCTGGCGGTCCTCAACCTCGGCGGGGTCGGCAATGTCACCTGGATCGGCCCCGGGGACGGCCCCGGCGGCGATGTCGGGGCTGCGCTGCTGGCCTTCGATACCGGCCCCGGCAATGCGCTCATCGACGACTGGACGGCGCGTCATGTCGCTCAGCCGTTCGACCGCGACGGCGCCTTGGCACGCGCTGGCCGGGTTGACGAAAAGGCGCTGGCCATGCTGCTGGATCATCCCTATTTCGACCGGTCGCCACCCAAAGCTCTCGACCGCGACGCTTTTGACATGGCGCCGCTGCACGGTCTGTCGGCGGCCGACGGGGCCGCCACCCTGACCGCCTTCACGGCGGCGGCGGTGGCTGCCGCAGGCGCCCACTTTCCATCCCCGCCGCGACGCTGGCTGGTGACCGGCGGCGGGCGCCGCAATCCGGCCCTGATGGCCGCCCTGGCGGCACGCCTGAAGGCACCGGTCGCCCCGGTCGAAGCTGTCGGATGGGACGGCGATGCCCTGGAAGCGCAGGCCTTCGCCTATCTGGCGTTGCGCTCGTTGGACGGCTTGGCCCTGACCCTGCCCGGAACCACGGGCGTGACCCGTCCGATCTGCGGCGGCATTCTCCACCGTGCCAGCTGAGCGCACCGCAACGGCGACGGAACGCAGAAGAACAAGAACAAAAAAAGAAAAAGCGGCGCCGGCCGCCCGCCGGGGATCAGCGGGCGGCGGCGGTCTCGGCCGGTGCGATCGCCTTCGACAGATAGTCGTCGAGGGCCTCGTTGAGGGCCTCCAGGCGGTCGTGGAAGAAGTGGTTGGCACCCGGAATGATGCGATAGTCGATCTCCAGGTTGCGCTGAGCCTTGAGGCGTTCGACCAGTTTGTTAACGGCCGCCTGGGGCACGATCTCGTCGCGGTCGCCGAGGGCGATCATGCCGGAGGCCGGGCATGGTGCCAGAAACGAGAAGTCATAGAGATTGGCCGGTGGTGCGACCGAGATGAAGCCGCTGATCTCGGGCCGGCGCATCAGCAACTGCATCCCGATCCAGGCGCCGAAGGAAAATCCGGCCACCCAGCACAACCGCGCGTTCTGATTGAAGGTCTGCAACCAGTCGAGCGCCGAGGCGGCATCCGACAGTTCGCCTTCGCCGCGGTCGAACGTGCCCTGGGAGCGTCCGACGCCGCGGAAGTTGAAGCGCAGGACCGAAAATCCCTTGCGGGCAAAGGCGTGATACAGGGTGTAGACCACCTTGTTGTTCATCGTGCCGCCGTGTTGGGGGTGGGGGTGAAGAATCAGCGCAATGGGTGCATCAGGCACGCGCCCATGCTGATACCGCCCCTCCAGGCGGCCTTCGGGTCCATTGATGATGATCTCTGGCATTGTCTCAGAAAACCTCCCTAACCCCCCAACAGATAATAAACTGGACCGTATCGTCCAAGAGGCTGCCAAAATCTCCGACCGGTCTGGACCGGCCGTTGCGGATGGTCACCCTCGGTCGGTACAAACTTGACCAATTTGGTCGGATACCATATATGCTTATGGACGTACTGCCATCGGACGGGGACGCGTGGCACGAGGCCGGTGTCCGGGCGATGGGCGGTGCGCGGCCGGATCATAGCATGACGGACGAAGCGATGTTCAAGTCTCTCCGGGACGAGATCGACGCCATGATGCGGCGCGATCCCGCAGCCCGTTCGCGTCTAGAGGTAGTGCTGTGCTACCCCGGATTCCAGGCCGTCGTGATTTATCGGCTGGCGCATGCCCTGTGGACGCGGAATCTGCGACTGGCCGGCCGTTTCGTATCGCAGATCGGACGCTGGCTGACCGGGATCGAAATTCACCCCGGCGCCCGTATCGGCCGGCGCTTCTTCATCGATCATGGCATGGGCGTGGTGATCGGCGAGACCAGCGAAATCGGCGACGACGTCACTCTTTATCATGACGTGACTCTGGGTGGTGTGGCGCCGAGCGTCGACAGCGACAGCCAGCGCAATACGAAACGTCACCCGACCCTTGAAGACGGCGTGATCGTCGGCTCGGGGGCGCAGATTCTGGGGCCGATCACGATCGGCGCCAACGCCCGCGTCGGGGCCAATGCCGTCGTCACTAAGGACGTGCCGGCGTGCGCCACGGTCGTGGGCATTCCCGGCCGGGTCATACAGCGGCGCGAACGCCGTCCGGACGTGACGCCGGAGCCGTTCGTCGCCTACGGCACCCCGACCGGCGATATCCCGGACCCGGTGGCGCGGGCGCTGGAAGGCCTGCTTGATGAGGTTCACCGGCTGCGGGCCCGGGTCAACCGGCTCGAGGAAGAGCAACAGGGGGCGGGAGCATCGCTCGACGGAAAAGCGGTTGTCGAACGCTCTTCCGAAAAGGTGGACCCGGAAGCGGCCGGGGAGGGAACGCTGGCGCGCAACGTCGGCGAATGTTCGGGCAAGTGCTAGCCTGGGCAGACGGCAAGCGCGCGCGGCCATCAAAGCGGCAGATGCG
>RFLL01000198.1 GCA_003693905.1 Alphaproteobacteria bacterium | reverse complement strand
GAGCACGCGCATGACCACGCCGGGGCCCGAGGCCGCGGACGATACGCTGCACCGGCTCCTGGCTGGAACATATCCCGATCCCGACGGTGGAGCGCCGCTGGGCGTGCCGACGCGTCGGGTGGTGATCGCGCCGTCGCTCGAAGGTGACGAGGCGGCGCTGGTTCGCAGCCTCGATTTCGGGTCGCGGCTGGCGGTCGTCAGCGACCCCGATACCCATGCTGCCCTCGGCGCCCGGGTCGAACGGGCGCTGGCTGCGCCGGGGCCGGTGCAACCGGTGCACCTGCCGCGCCGACCCCATGCCGACATGGAGACGGTAAACGCCCTCGCGCAGGAGGTGGCCGCGGCCGATGCCCTGATCGCGGTCGGGTCGGGAACTATCAACGATCTGTGCAAGATGGTGGCGGCACGCAGTGGCAAGCCCTATGCGGTGTTCGCCACGGCACCATCGATGAACGGCTATGCTTCGGCCAATGCATCGATCCGCGAACACGGCCACAAACGCACCTTTCCCGCCCGTGCGCCGGTCGGCGTGTTCATCGATCTTGGCGTTCTGGCGGCCGCGCCGGCACGGCTGATCCGCGCCGGCCTTGGCGATAGTCTGTGCCGTCCGACCGCGCAGGCCGACTGGCTGCTTGCGCATCTGCTTCTCGGCCGTCCCTATCGCGAGGCTCCGTTCCGGCTGCTGGCCGCGGATGAAGAAGCCCTGTTCGACGGCGCCGCCGGTCTGCTGCGCGGGGATCTGGAGGTCATGGAGCGACTTGCGCGCACGCTCGTCCTCTCCGGTTTCGGCATGACGATCTGCGGCGGCAGCCACCCCGCCAGTCAGGGCGAACACCTGATCAGCCATTACCTGGAAATGACCGCCGACCCGGGTGATCCGAGCGATCCGAAATGCCCGGCGCCGTTCCACGGCGAGCAGATCGCGGTCACCACGCTGACCATGGCCCGCCTTCAGGCGGCAATCCTGGACGCTCCGGCGCCGGTGGTCCGTCCGCCGGCGCTTGCCGAGGGCGAATTCGTTGCCCGGTTCGGGGCCTGCACGGGGCGCGCCTGCTGGGCCGAATTCGCGCTCAAGCGCCTCGATGCGGCGGCCGCGGAGGCGCTCACCGCCACGCTGGCGGCGCGGTGGGACGACATCCGCGCTCGGATCCTGGCGGTCACGGTGCCGGTGCCGCGCCTCGAAGCCGTGCTTGCCGCCGTCGATGCGCCGCGCCGTCCCCGGGATCTCCGTTGGTCGGCTGCCGCCTACCGGGATGCGCTCGTGCATGCCCGGGAAATTCGCAACCGGTATACGTTCCTCGATCTGGCCGTGGATTGCGGTCTGTTTGCACGGATGGGAACGGATGCGCCGTGACGACATGAGCACGAATCCGACGGTGGCACCGAAGAAGAGGGGGCGCCTGCGCAAGCACGATCGTCAGGCGCGCATCCTGGCGTTGCTGCGAGCCAACCCGGCGGTGCGCATTGCCGCGCTGGCGCGCGAATTCGACGTTTCCACCGAGACGGTGCGCCGCGATCTCGACGAGCTGAGCCGTGCCGGTGAACTCAGTCGCACCTACGGCGGCGCCGCCCGCACCACAGTGCGCCACGAGGCGGCGATCGGCGAACGATTGCGTGAGCGCGTGGCCGAACGCGAACGGATCGGCCGGCTGGCAGCCACGCTGCTCCGGCCTGCGGACGTGCTGATGATTGACGGCGGGTCGACCACTGTTCAACTCGCCCGCGTCCTGGCGGGCGAAACGGACGACGAGCTTACCATCGTGACCAACAGTCTCGACGTGGCGCGCACGGCAGGCACCAATCCGCGGTTGCGCATTGTGCTGTGTCCGGGCGACTACAATCCGCACGAAGGCGTCGTCACCGGTCCGGAGACGCTGGCCTTTCTCGAACGCTTTCACGCCGACACCGCGATCATCGGCGCCAGCGGATTGAACACCGAGGGGGTCAGCGAAGCGCACCCCGGGGCGGCATGGGTGAAGCGCCGCATGATCGCCCGCGCCGCGCGGCGCCTTCTGGTGCTCGATTCGAGCAAGTTCGACACCGTGCACTTCGAACGGGTCTGCACGCTGGAGGCCGTGGATGGTCTCGTCACCGATTGCCGGCCCGAAGGCCCGTTGGCCGCGGCGCTCGAGCGTGCCGGTGTGGAGATTCACCTCGCCGGGGATGCGGACCGGTAGGCGGAGAATCCGGGAGCCGACGGCCTGTCCGGGGCGGAACCGAAAGGGGGCAGCGTGGCAGGCAGTTGAAGGTTATCCGCTGACGTCGATCTTGTAGCCGGCGTCGATCATGTCCTGCAGGGTATCGAAACCGGTCCCGTCGAGGCCGGAAAAAGTGATCGACCCGCCGCCGTCGAAAGCAATGGTGACACTTTCCGATCCGCTTTCCTCGATGTCCACGCTTGCGGCAAGATCATCGAGGTCCACCGTGCCGTCACCATTGACGTCGAGAACGGAGTCCAGAGACAGAATGTCGCCGGACTGAAAATCGACGATCCGGTCGTCTCCTTCACTGGCGAAGACGCCGCCATCATAATCAAGACGCACGACGAACGTATCCCTACCATCCCCACCATGAAGGGTGTCGTCGCCGTCGCCGCCGTGAAGGACGTCGTCGCCGCGCCCGCCGGCGATGGTGTCGGCCTTGTCGGTGCCGCGGATAAGGTCGTTGCCGCCGCCGCCGTCGATGCGCGCGATGTGGCGCAGCTCGGTGGCGCTGAAGTCGAGGGTGTCGTGGCGCCAGGTGCCGCTGAGCACGTTCTCGCCGTCGCCGCCGTCGATGAGCTCGACCGCGTTGTCGGGACCGAAGGAGTTGAGGGTGATGCGATCGTCGCCGTCGCTGCCGAGGATGCGGTCGAAGCCGTCGTCGCCGAAGATCCGGTCGGCGCCCTGCCGGGTGCCGGCGACGAGGAAGGTGT
>RFLL01000197.1 GCA_003693905.1 Alphaproteobacteria bacterium | reverse complement strand
TCACCGCTCACGGCAGCGGCCAGCGCCACCTCGCCGACGACGATGACATGGCGCAGATCGGGACAGGCCGCCAGTTCCGTGGCCAGATCGGCGGCGCGCTGGGTCGAAGTGATCAGCACCCGCACCGCACAATCGCGCAGAATATAGCCGACCTGCGGCGGACGCAGCAGCGGATTGACCGGTACGAAGACGCCGCCGGCCAGCGCCGCGCCGAACAGGCCGACCACCGTTTCGATGCGCTTGTCCAGGTAGACGGCCACCCGCTCGCCGCGCGCCAGACCAAGGCCGACGAGTCCGCGCGCCAGGGCAGCCATCTCATCGGCCAGGGCGGCGTAGGAGAGCGACGCTCCCTTGAAGACGAGCGCCCGGTGTTCGGGCCAGCGCCGGGCGGCATCGAGAACGAGATCGTGAACCAGATCACTCATGAGCGCTCATATCGGACAAGACGGATGAATCGAAGCAGAATCGGGCCTGCTGGTCGACGTTGCAGTGTGCCCGAGCAACCTTAAGCCGGGTTTAACCATCGCCGCGCGGCGGCAGAAGCGGCACCTCGGGCACCCGCCGCCATCCCGCCGCCAGGCGCAGCGGCGGCCCGGCCACCATGACCTGCCAGGCGCCCAGGCGCAAAAACGTGGCGCTGGCCACCCGGCGCGCGCCCAGGCGCGCGTGCGCCGCCAGCGACCCCGGATTGAACAATGAAATGCGGCTGAAGGACCAGGCGATGCCACGCACGCGCAGGTAGTCGTTGGCGCCATCCCACAGGCGCGCGAAGGCCAGCCCGGCGCGGCGCTCGGGGTGGATATAGACGTCGAAATCCCACGCCGCGGCCCCCGCCGGCCGGGGGATGAACCGGCACCGCACCTCGTCCTCCAGAAACGGCCCCAGACACAGCCACAGGCAGCCGATCACCTCGCCATCCTGAAAGGCGCCGAAGCAGACCACACCGTCCTGCGCGAAACGGTGACGCAGCACCGCCGCATCGAGCGGCAGCGCCGCCAACGCAGGATCGTCGGCCGTCATCGGGCGGACCTCGATCGCGCGTCCGCGCCGCGGCCCGAGCAGAGGCGCCGACGGCACCGGCTGCGCGACCAGGGTGTAACGGTAGAGCCGCGCCCGGCCCGCGCTTAGGCTCTGCAAGGCCCGGTCGAGAGCATAAAGCACGCCATCGAGGGCGCCCAGTTCGCGCATCGCCATGGCCAGGCGCCTCAGCACGGCGTCCCCCCCGGGTGCGAGCCGACGTCCGGTCGACCACAGGCGCGCGTCTGATCGAGGTGCATTTGATCGAGGGGCATTTGTGCTGTATAGGCGGGCGATATTGATTTATTCCTGCGCAGCGACAAACCGAAAACCGTTCGGTAACATTTCCAACATTAAGTAATTCTAGGATCCGCTTCCGACGAACGACAAAATGGGTCTGGATTCGATGGCGACGATCGAAGAAATCAAGATGGTCCTGCGGGATACCCTACAGTTGGGGGATCGCGCCAGTACTTTCGATGCCTCGACGCCGCTGTTCGGCTCCCTGCCCGAGCTCGATTCGATGGCCGTCGTCGCCCTGATCACGGCGATCGAGGAGCGTTTCGACCTGATCGTCGAAGACGACGAAATCACCGCCGAGGTGTTCGAGACGGTTGGCAGCCTGAGCGACTTCGTCGAACGCAAGCTCGCCTCCTGAGCGCCCGCTCGCGCCCGGGGGAGCCCCGCCTCATGAGCCCGTCTGGCCCGCGACCGCTGTTTCTCGACGGACCGGCCGGCCCGGTGTTTGCGATCTATCACCCTCCCGACCCGCAGGCGCCGCACGATGCCGGCGACATCGTCTACGTGCCACCGTTCGCCGAAGAAATGAACCAGTCCCGACGGATGGCCGCCCTCCAGGCCCGCCACCTGGCCGCGGCCGGAACCGGGGTTCTTCTTCTCGACCTGTTCGGCACCGGCGACAGCGGCGGCGATTTCGCAACCGCGCGCTGGGAGACCTGGCTGGGCGATATCGCCGCGGCGATGGACTGGATCACAGCCGCCGGGCGACCGCTGGCCGGTCTGTGGGGATTGCGCCTCGGCGCCGCCCTGGCGCTGGAAGCGGCCCGCACCCGCGCAGGCGGGGTGCCGCGCCTTCTGCTGTGGCAGCCAGTGACCCGGGGCCGCACCTTTCTGACCCAGTTTCTGCGCCTGCGCATCGCAGCCGCGCTGGGCGGCGAAGAGGACGGTGCGAACCGGGAATCGACCGAGTCGCTGCGCCGCCGGCTGGCCGCGGGCGAAGCGATCGAAGTCGCCGGATATTCCCTGGCGCCGGCGCTTGCCGCCGCCATCGAGGCGCTCGACCTGTCGGCCCTGGTACCGCCGCCCGGCACCCGCGTCGGCTGGATCGAGATCGGCGCCGGCGCAGGTGCCGAGCCAGCGCAAGCCGCTCCCTCGCCGGCCGCCGCACGGGTGATCGCGGCGTGGCAGGAAACCCGCCCCGAGGACCACGCGCCGGTTGCCGTGCGCGCCGTGCCCGGGGAGCCGTTCTGGGCCATCCAGTCGTGGCTGGAACCGGTGTTGGTGCCTGCGCTGTGGCCGGTGAGCGTCGATCTGTGGCAGGAGCTGGGCTCATGAGCGAGCTCCCCCTTTCACCGGCCGCAACGGAGCACCCGATCGCCTTCGCCTGCGGCGAAGCGACCCTGATCGGGCTGATCCACCGCCCGGCGCGCCCGCGCCCGCGCGGGGTCGTGATCGTGCCCGGTGCCCCGCAATACCGCGTCGGCAGTCACCGGCAGTTTCTCCTGCTGGCCCGCGATCTGGCGGCACAGGGGTATCCGGTGCTGCGTTTCGACTATCGCGGCCTCGGCGACAGCGACGGCGATTTTGCCGGCTTCGAGGGCATCGAGGCCGATCTCAGGGCGGCGATCGTTGCCC
>RFLL01000196.1 GCA_003693905.1 Alphaproteobacteria bacterium | reverse complement strand
GTAAGGGCTTTGCCGTCGTCGCCGGCGAGGTCAAGGCGCTGGCCAACGAAACCGCACGTGCGACCGAGGACATCCGCGCCCGGATCGACCTGCTTTCCACCGAAATGTCGGCCCTGACCGAAGCCATGGCCGCCTGCATGAAAGCCGTCGATACCGGCAAGACGACCATCGACGAAGCCGGCGCCGACATGCGCAAGATCGGCGCCGAAATCGAAACGGTCTCGAACCAGATTGCAGAAATCGCAAGCAACATCTCGGAGCAGTCCATCGCCGTCGAAGAAATCGGCAAAGGCGTCTCCGAGATCAGCCGGGTGACCGATCGCAACAGCCGCAATTCACAAAGCACCGTCGAAGCGGTCGGTGAAATAGAACGCTACGTCGAAAGCCAGTTCCAGTTCCTCGACGGTGTCACCATCGACGACGCCGTTCTGTTCCGCGCCAAATCGGATCACTTCATCTGGAAGAAGCGCTTGGCCGAAATGCTCGTCGGCGTCACCAAGTTGAGCGAGAAGGAGCTGGCCGATCATCATCAGTGCCGGCTCGGTAAATGGTACGACCAGGTCAAGGATCCGCGCATCACCGCGCACGCGGCCTTTGCCGCCATCGCGACCCCGCATGAAGAGGTCCACCGCTACGGCAAACGTGCGGCCAAGCTGTTCGGCGAAGGCCAACTGGTCGAGGCCAAGGAAGCCTATGACCGGATGAGCGAGGCCTCGAAGCGGGTCGTCGCGGGCCTCGACGAGCTTATCGCGGCGCTGTCGGACGGCGAGTAGGGCGAATTCCCGTTCACGCCGCACCGCCCCGGCTCGATCCCGGGCCGGGCCGGAACTGCTCTCATTCGCCGGTTTCGTCGAAGATACGGTAAACTTGGTGCAGCTCTCCGGCCGAGCCGATGCCGACCCCCAAGTCGTGCAGGATGCCGTCCTCGAGGCTGTATATCCAGCCGTGGATTCGCAGCGTTCTGCCGTTCCTCCATGCGTTCTGAACGATCGACGTCTTGGCAACGTTGCGGACCTGTGTCGCCACGTTCAGTTCGCACAACCGGTTGGCGCGGGCTTCGGGATCGGCGATGGCGGTGATCGTCTCGTAGTGCCGGCAGTAAACGTCCTTGATATGGGTCAGCCAGTTTTCGATCTGGCCGTGATCCCTGTTCTCCATCGCCGCCTTGATGCCGCCACATCCATAATGCCCGACCACGATGATGTGCCGGACGCCCAGAACTTCGACCGCGAACTGTATCACCGCAAGACAGTTCAGGTCGCTGTGGGGAACGACGTTGGCGATGTTGCGATGCACGAACATCTCGCCGGGTTGCAGGCCGACGATCTCGTTGGCCGGGACCCGGCTGTCCGAACATCCGATCCAGAGATAATCCGGGTTCTGGACCTTACACAGGCGGGCGAAAAAGTGGCGATCCGCCCTGAGCTTGGATTCCGCCCAGGCTCTGTTGTTTTCAAGCAAATAGCCCAGGTCGTGTTCGCTCATCCGCGTTCCGGCTCCGTCTATTCGGCCGCCTGCTCGTAGGCCTCCATCGGCGGGCAACTGCACACCAGATGGCGGTCACCGTAGACGTTGTCGATGCGCCCCACCGGCGGCCAGTACTTGTCGGCGCGCAGGGTGTGTATGGGGAAATAGGCCTCTTCCTTGGAATAGGGTTTGGGCCAGGTCTTCTCCAGCAGCAGATGATGCGTGTGCGGCGCATTGTGCAGCAGGTTGTCCTTGGCATCGGCGGTGCCGGCCTCGACTGCGGCGATTTCCTTGCGGATTTCGATCATCGCATCGCAGAAACGGTCGAGCTCGCGCTTGGCCTCGCTCTCGCTCGGCTCGATCATCAACGTATCAGGCACCGGAAACGACATCGTGGGGGCATGGAAGCCGTAGTCGATCAGGCGCTTGGCCACGTCTTCGTTGGTGATGCCGCACGATTCCTTGATCGGCCGCAGGTCGATGATGCACTCGTGCGCGACAAACTCGTTCTTGCCGGTATAGAGCACCGGATAATGCGGGCTGAGGCGCTTGGCGATGTAGTTGGCATTGAGGATGGCGACCTCGGTCGCGCGGCGCAGACCGGCACTGCCCATCATTGCAATGTAGGCCCAACTGATCGGCAGGATACTGGCCGACCCCCACGGTGCCGCCGCTACCGGCCCGATGGTTGGCCCGCCGCCGGCGGCCGGGTTGACGCCTTCGACCACCGGATGGTCGGGCAGGAACGGCGCCAGATGTGCGCGCACGCCGATCGGCCCCACGCCGGGCCCGCCGCCGCCGTGGGGGATGCAGAACGTCTTGTGCAGGTTCATGTGCATGACATCGGCGCCGATCTCGGCCGGGCGGCTGATGCCGACCAGGGCGTTGAGGTTGGCGCCATCGAAATAGACCTGGCCGCCGTGGGCGTGCACCGTGTCGCAGATCTCGCGGATCGCCTCCTCAAAGACGCCGTGCGTCGAAGGATAGGTGATCATCAACGCCGCCAAGCGCTCGGCGTGTTCGGCCGCCTTGGCTTTCAGATCGGCGACATCGACGTTGCCGTGATCGTCGCACCCCACGACCACGACGCGCAGGCCGGCCAGAACCGCGCTGGCCGGGTTGGTGCCGTGCGCCGACGAGGGGATCAGGCACACGTCCCGGTGCCCTTCGCCGCGGCTTTCATGATATTTGCGTATCGTCAGCAGGCCCGAATATTCTCCCTGCGAACCGGCGTTGGGTTGCAGCGACACCGCATCGAAGCCGGTGATCTCGCACAGCATCTCTTCCAGCTCTTCGAAAAGCTGCTGATAGCCCTGCGCCTGTTCGAGGGGGGCGAAGGGATGCATGTGGGCGAACTGACGCCAGGTGATCGGGATCATTTCCGTCGTGGCGTTCAGTTTCATGGTGCACGAGCCAAGCGGAATCATACACCGGTCGAGCGCCAGATCCTTGGCCGCCAGCCAGCGCAGATAGCGCAGCATCTCGGTTTCCGCGTGATAGAGATGGAACACCGGATGGGTCAGAAAATCGCTGGTGCGGCGCAGCGATTCGGGGATGCACTCGGCGACTTCGCCGTCCAGCGCGTCGATGTCGAGCGTCTTGTCCGCGGCCGTCGCGAACGCCCGCCACACCGTGCGCACCTCCTCGCGCCGGGTGGTCTCGTCGAGTGAAATGCCGAGGCGATCGGAATCGACGATGCGCAGGTTGATGCCCGCCTCGCGGGCGCGCGCGGCAATGCGCGCCGCCTGCCCCGGCACCCGTACGGTGATGGTATCGAAGAACGCCTCGGTGGCGACGGTAAAGCCGAGGCGGGTGAGCCCGGTGGCCAGAATCTGGGTCAACCGGTGCACGCGCCCGGCAATGCGGCGCAGCCCGTCGGGTCCGTGATAGACGGCGTAGAACGCAGCCACCACGGCCAGCAGAACCTGGGCCGTGCAGATGTTGCTGGTCGCCTTCTCGCGGCGGATGTGCTGCTCGCGGGTCTGCATCGCCATGCGCAGCGCCGGCCGACCGCCGGAATCGATGGAAACGCCGATGATCCGTCCCGGCACCGAGCGCTTGAACGCATCACGAGTAGCGAAGAACGCGGCGTGCGGACCGCCATACCCCATGGGCACACCGAAGCGCTGGCTGCTGCCGACGACGACGTCAGCGTCCATCTCGCCCGGCGGGGTCAGCAACACGAGGCTGAGCAGATCGGCGGCGACCGCAACCAGCGCGCCGCGCGCGTGCGCCTCGGCGATGAGGCCGCGCAGGTCGCACACCTCGCCGCTCGAACCGGGGTATTGCACCAGGACGCCGAACACGTCATGACGGCTAAGATCCGCAAAGGCATCGCCGACGATGACTTCGATGCCGAGCGGCCGGGCCCGGGTGCGCACTACCGCGATGGTCTGCGGATGGCAGTCGTCGGAGACGAAAAACGCCGATGAAGCGCTTTTCGACACCCGGCGCAGCATGGTCATCGCCTCGGCCGCGGCCGTTCCTTCGTCGAGCAGCGAAGCATTGGCGATCTCCATGCCGGTCAGATCCATGACCATCTGCTGGAAGTTGAGCAGAGCTTCCAGGCGGCCCTGGCTGATTTCCGCCTGATAGGGCGTGTAGGCCGTGTACCAGGCCGGATTTTCCAGCACGTTGCGCAGGATCACCTTGGGTGTGACGGTCCCGTAATAGCCCATGCCGATCATCGAGGTGAAAACCTGATTGCGCTCGGCCATGCGGCGCAGATAGGACAGGGCGTCACGTTCACTTTTCGGCTCCGGCAGTTGCAGCGGCCGCTTCGACAGGATTGCCTTGGGCACCGCCTTGTCGATCATTTCGTCCAGCGACTTGAGGCCGAGCGTGGCCAGCATGTCCGCGATCTGGGTCTCGCCCGGACCGATGTGGCGGCGCACGAAATCGTGGCGCATTTCCAGTTCGCTCAATGAAGGGCGGTCGTTCGGCATCTGACACGTCTCCCTGGATCTGTCCGGAGGATCCGTCCGGAAGCTCCGGCGCTCCCGGGGAATCCATGAGGGATCGATTCGATCAACCCGGCACGAAGGGCCTGAGGGTCGCATCCGCTCCGTCACGGATGGCGTGGCGCGGTCTACGCCTGGCCGGCGGCGTAGGCCTCATACGTCGCCTCGTCCATCAACTCGTCCAGTTCGGCCGGGTTGGAGAGCTTGATCTTGAAGAACCATCCCTTGCCCAGCGGATCGCCGTTGACCAGCGCCGGGTCATCTCCCAAGGCGTCGTTGACGGCCATGATTTCGCCCGATACGGGGGCATAGATTTCGCTTGCCGCCTTGACGGATTCGACGGTCGCCACCTCGTCGCCCCGGGCCACCGTGCGCCCGACCTCGGGCAATTCCACGAATACGACATCGCCCAACTGTTCCTGCGCGTGGTTGCTGATGCCGACGGTGCCGACATCGGCATCGACGACGATCCATTCGTGGTCCTTGGTGTACTTCCGTTCGCTCATGATTTCGTCCCCAGATTGAAAGCCTTGAGAAAAGAGTACGGGTTTCAGCCCCGGAAATAGCGGTGTGCGACAAACGGCAGCGCGGCCACCTTCACCGGCAGCGCCTTGCCGCGCACCAATGCCTGAAGTTCGGTTCTCGGCGCGCTCAGCGACGTTTCGACATAGCCCATGGCCACCGGTGCCCCGACGGTGGGGCCGAACCCGCCGCTGGTCACGCGGCCCACGGGCCGGCCCGCGGAATCGCGCAGCTCGGCGCCTTCGCGCACCGGAGCTCGGCCCTCGGGGCGCAAACCGACCCGGCGTCGCGGCGGACCTTCGGCCAACTGGCGCTCGATGATCGCCGCCCCGGGATATCCCCCGGCGCGCGCACCGCCCGGCCGGCGCACCTTGGACAGGGCCCAGCTCAGGCTTGCCTCGACCGGGGTCGTGGTGGCGTCGATGTCGTGACCATAGAGACACAGTCCCGCTTCCAGACGTAGCGAATCACGTGCCCCGAGGCCAATCGGCGCCACCTCGGGCTGGTCAAGCAGACGTCGTGCCAAGGCTTCGGCAGAGGTGGCCGGGACCGAGATTTCGAACCCGTCTTCGCCGGTGTAACCGGAGCGCGTGACGAAGCAGGCGATGCCGTCGAGCGTCACGGCGGCGCCGGTCATGAAGGTCAGCTTCGCCGCCTCCGGCGCCAGGCGCGCCATGACCGCCGCGGCCCGCGGCCCCTGCACAGCCAGAAGAGCGCGATCCCCCAGCACCTCGATCGTGCACGATGATCCGAGATGGGCGCGCAGATGCGCCACATCCTGATCCTTGCACGCGGCGTTGACGACGACGAACAGATGGTCGCCGGCATTGGTCACCATCAGGTCGTCAAGAATGCCGCCGGTGTCGTTGGTGAACAGGCCGTAACGCTGCCGCCCGGCGGCCAGTCCGACGATATCGGCCGGGATCAGGCGTTCCAGCGCCGCGGCGGCATCCGGTCCCGAAAGGCGGATCTGCCCCATGTGCGAGACGTCGAATAACCCGGCATGGGTGCGGGTGTGGGTGTGCTCCTTGAGGATGCCGGTGGGATACTGCACCGGCATCGCATAGCCGGCGAACGGCACCATGCGGGCGCCGAGCGCAATGTGCAGGGCATGAAGCGGGGTCTGCTTCAGATCGGATGCGGTGGCGGCCACGGTTTCGGTCCTCGCGACAGGTGGTTCGGCCACGACCACGCCTTGCGTGGCCGGTGCCCCCTCTGTCCAGGAACCTGAGAGATTCACCGGCGCGAGCCGCAAACGGCCGCCTGCCGGTTTACCCCGTCGGTGCACCCGCGTTGCGCCTGGGCGCACCGCGGCCGCTTTCCAGAGATGCCTCTTCCCCGCGGTCCTTCTGCCTGAGAGTTTCCGGGGCGGTTGCTCCTTCGGCGCCGGAGGCGACATGCATCCGGTCTCTCCCGCGGGGAATCAACGGCCGGCACCACCCGGGCCATCTTCTTCCGACCGGTGCCGCTAGGCAAAGCTAACGCCTTGCCGGGGAAAGTCAACCAAGGGCACCGACCGCACCACGACAACGTGATCGGAAAGGGGGGAGCGCAGGAGCGGACCATCCGGGCTCCCGGCGGGCATCAGCAGCCGACGCCGTCTTCCGCCCCCGGCCCCAGAGGCTGGCCATGGCTGAACTCGACGATAAACCCGTCGGGGTCGCACAGCGCGCAGCGGTAGCCGGCGGGATAGGGGAACGCCTCCGGCTCTCAGGCAAGACATCCGGCGGCGCGAGCGCCGCGCGGCGATATCATCGACTTCGGCCCCGCTTTCCAGGGCGAAACCGAAATGGGTCAGATCCCGCGCCGGCTGCGAATATCCGCTGCCGCCCAGAAGCAGCACGAACACGTGGTCGGACATGCGCCCCGGCTCGCTCATCCAGACCGCATGATCGTTCGGCCCCTCGCCGTGTTCCTGGATCACTTCGAGACCACAAAAATCGCGGTAGAAATCAACCGACTTCTGCAAGTCCTGGACGTGAAGCGCACAGTGCGTGAATCAGGATCGCATCTGCCGATGATTCCTGCCGAAGGGAACACGAAGGCGCCGACAGCGCCCAACTCCGGTCCGGTCGGGGGCGGGAAACAAGGAATCCGATCTAGAGCTAGAGACCGTTTTCCCGATTGTACCGGAATTCTTCCGGAGTAAGCACCAACCCGACATAGAGGACATAATCGGCCCCGGTCTTGTCGGGGCCCCGGGGAATGCGCGGCTCCAGCTCGTCGACCGCGAGTACGTTGGTCCGGTTGCCTTCGAAAGGAATGTCGAGGGCGAACTCCTCCCGCGCCAGAACCTTGCGATCGCGCGTGGCAATGGCCACGAAATAGCGCACCGGCGCCATCCGCCGGATATCGGCCGGGCCGCGGGTTGCGCGCAGGGTCACCTGCATTTCGGCCGTCAGCACGTTGTCGTCGACCTCGCAGGCGATCACATCGGCGCGCTGAATCGCCGCCTCGAACGCAACATCGGTGAGATCGCGCCCGGGCCCGTTGAAACGCACCAGGTTGCGCGCTCCCGGCACCCCGACCACGCTCGGGCACGGCGGCGGTGGCGCGCTGGTACACGCCCCCAGGAGCGCCAGCCCGATCACGGCAACGCTGCGAAGAGGCCACCGGCGCACACGCCGGGACGGATGCCGGGGCGGTCCGGTTCCGGAGAGAGCGGCGCCCGGCACGGCTACAAGGTCTTGTGAGTGCCGTCGCACAACGGTGCTCGCCGGGTCGCCTTGCAGCCGCAGAACCAGACCTCCCCCGCCTCCTCGGCCCGGTACTGAACCGGCGTCAGCCCGGTACCGCTGTGAGAGCCATCGCAGAACGGCTGCTTCCTGCTGCGCCCGCAGGCACACCAGAAATAGGTGCGCCCGGCCTCAACGCGCACGCAGTAAGGCGTTTTCCGGGCGGGAATCGGATCGGCCATGCCCCCCTTTCCTTCACGTTGTACGGCCTTCGCGTTGTACCCGGCCATGTGGATCTGCATTATGCTGGAGCGACTTTAGGCAAGCGCCCGAACAAGCACAAGAGAGGAGCAAGGCCCGGCACATCCGAAAGCGATGGCGCACGGGGACCCTCGCCACAGCCTGCGATAGGCGATAGTATCCCAGCTCTCGACATGCCACCCGTCCGTGGCCCGCGTGTACGGGCCGGCCCACCGGGAAAACGACATACGCGATGCCGAAACCACCGCTGACCATCCTGCTTGCCAGTCCGCGCGGCTTTTGCGCCGGGGTCGAACGTGCCATCGAGATCGTCGAGCGCGCGCTGGAAAAATTCGGCCCTCCGGTCTATGTCCGCCACGAGATCGTGCACAACCGCTTCGTCGTCGAGACGCTGGAAGCCAAGGGAGCGGTGTTCGTGGAAGAACTGTCCGCGGTGCCGCCGGGCGTGCCGGTGATCTTTTCCGCCCACGGCGTACCGAAACAGGTTCCGGCCGAAGCCCAGGCGCGCAACCTGTTCTATCTCGACGCCACCTGCCCCCTGGTCAGCAAGGTCCACCGCGAGGCCGAGCGCCACGCCCGCATCGGCCGCCAGATCATCCTGATCGGCCACGCCGGCCACCCGGAGGTGATCGGAACCATGGGCCAGCTTCCCGAAGGGGCGATCCTTCTGGTCGAAAACGCCGAAGACGCCCGCACCGTACAGGTGCACGATCCCGAAAATCTCGCCTTCATCACCCAGACGACGCTGTCGGTCGACGACACCGCCGAAATGGTCGCCATCCTGCAACGCCGCTTTCCGCACATCCACGGTCCCAAGAAGGAAGACATCTGCTACGCCACCACCAATCGCCAGCAGGCGGTCAAGGCGATCGCGCCGCAATGCGATGCGATGCTCGTCGTCGGCGCCCCCAACTCGTCGAACTCGCAGCGTCTGGTCGAAGTGGCGCGCAAACTCGGCTGCCCCAATGCCCTGCTGGTACAGCGTGCCAGTGACATCGACTGGGACCGCGTCGGCGACGTTTCGCGCCTGGGCATCACCGCCGGGGCCTCGGCGCCGGAAATTCTGGTCGAAGAGGTGATCGAGGCCTGCCGTATCCGCTTCGAGGTGACGATCCGCGAAGTCACGGTGACCAGCGAATCGGTGCAGTTCAAGCTGCCGCGGATATTGGCCAAGCCGAGCGTCGCAACCGCCTAGCCCCCCTTTTCACTCCGCCCTGCCC
>RFLL01000195.1 GCA_003693905.1 Alphaproteobacteria bacterium | reverse complement strand
CGGCGGTGGTGGCCAAGCCCGACGAAAAGTGGGGCGAGACGCCGTGCGCCTTTGTCGAGCTGAAACCCGGCGCCGAGGTCACGGCCGAGGAGATCATCGCCTTCTGCCGCGACAACATGGCCCACTTCAAGGTCCCGCGGCATGTCGTGTTCGGGCCGCTGCCCAAGACCTCGACCGGCAAGATCCAGAAATTCCTGCTGCGCGAACGGGCGCGGACTCTGTCGGAAACGTCGGAAGACAAGCCCTCGTAGGAAAGCGGCAGCACCCGTGCCGCCCCGAGCCCTGAGGCAGACCCGGTCCGCGCACACCGAAGCATCCCATCCGGCCGCGCCGGTCATGCCATGCCCAGCCATGCCGTCGCCGGCAGCCGCAGAAGCAGTCCGCAGCTCAGGCCGGGAGACCCCGCCGCTAACCGCCGAGCTGGGCGATTTCGTCCTTGATTCGCAGTTTTTCGCGTTTGAGTTGGGTTAATCGAAGTTCATCGGGCAGGGGGCGGTGGATTTCTTCTTCTATCGCCCGTTCAAGGTCGGCATGCTTGTGGCGCAAGGAGTCGAGACGTTCGTCAGCCGTCATCCGGGCCCTCCTTCTTTTCACGATACCGATAAAAATCGTACTCTCGATTCTCGCACTCTGCAATGTTCGCCCGTCCCGCTCCCTGGAACGGGGCGGCTTCAAGAGGGAAAAGAGGACGGATCGGATATGAGTGAAGCGGAGCGCCCGCCGCGGCGCCTGATCGTCGGCATCAGCGGCGCCAGCGGTGTCATCTACGGGGTGCGTCTGCTCGAGGCTCTGCGCCCTTTGCCGGTCGAAACCCACCTGGTCATGACCAAGGCGGCGGAAATGACGCTAGCCTACGAAACCGATCTCAAGCCGGCCCAGGTGCGCACGCTGGCCGATGTTGCTTATGCCCCCGGCGACGTCGGCGCGGCGATCGCCAGCGGTTCGTTTCTTACGCTGGGCATGGTGGTGGCACCGTGTTCGATCCGTTCGATGTCGGAAATGGCCACCGGCGTCACCTCGAATCTTCTCACCCGTGCCGCCGACGTGGTGCTGAAGGAACGCCGCCGGCTGGTCCTCATGGTCCGCGAAACGCCGCTGCACAGCGGCCACCTGCGCAATCTGCTGGCGCTTGCCGACCTCGGCGCCGTAATCGCGCCGCCGGTCCCGGGCTTCTATGCCAGACCGGCAACGGTCGAGGATCTCGTCGATCACACGGTGGGACGGGTGCTCGATCTGTTCGATCTCGACAGCGGCCGGGTCCGCCGCTGGACCGGCGGACCCGACTGACTCTCACGCCGTCAGCAGTGCTTCGACCTGCGCCGGGGTCAGATCGGGCCACCCGGCGGCAAGCACGACGGCAAGGTCGCGCCGATCGGCCGCATCCGGCAGCGATCCCGACATCGCGAAACAACAGGCCCGCAGATTGGCGGCGGCGAGCGCCGGATCGCCGGACGCAACCGGGGCCGCGGAAGGAGCCTTGGCGACATCCGTGCCGAGCGCCTGCACCAGCATCTCCTGCGCGATCGCCTCGGCGGCCAGTTCGTCTTCCTGCACCCGTGCGCGCAGACGCCGCGCCGCCGCACCCGGTGCATCCCCCGGCGCCTTGAGCCAACGCCGCACGGCACGCAACGGCCTTGTCACCGCATCACGCCACGGCGCTACGTGCGCATCCAGCCGGCTCAGATCTTCGCGCCTCAGGCGGCGGCCATGCGCCGCCGCCCAGCAGCACAGCAGCAGCAGGTTGACATCGACCCCGCGCCGGTCCTGCAGGGCCAGGCACGCCGCCGCCACGCCGGGACGGCCGTAAAGATCGACCGAAAAGGCCCAGAACGGATTGGCCGACGGCGGCGTATCGCCCGGCTCAGGCATCGCCGAGGCAGATTCCCAGCCCGCGCGCGGTGCGCACCAGCGGACCGTCGGGATCGACCGCGCGGTACCCCGCGACGGCATCGGTCAGGGGCACATCGATGACCTGACGGCCGCTCCAAGCGACCATGCGGTCGAAAGCGCCGCGGGCGATGAGATCGACAGCATGAACGCCGAAGACCGACGCCATCAGGCGGTCGCGCGGGGTCGGCATACCGCCGCGCTGTAGATGGCCGAGGACGGTGATGCGCGTCTCGGCACCGGTTTCCTCGGCGATCCGCGCCCCGATGTAATGGCCGATGCCGCCGTAGGTGACATGTCCGCCGGCCTGAATCCGGGTCACCGGCTCGCCGTCTTCGGTCTTGACCGCTTCGGCGACGACCACCAGGGCGAAATTGCGTCCCTCGTGCTTCAGGCGTTCGATCTTGGCCGCCACGTGGGCGATCCGATAGGGGATTTCGGGGATCAGAATGACATCAGCCCCACCGGCAATTCCCGCGTTGATGGCGATGTGTCCGGCGTCGCGGCCCATGACTTCGAGCACCATGACCCGCGAATGGCTGGCCGCGGTCGGTTGCAGATGGTCGAGCGCATCGGTCGCCACCTTGACCGCGGTGGCATAGCCGATCGAGACCTCGGTGTGGCCGAGGTCGTTGTCGATCGTCTTGGGAATGCCGACGAAGTTGATGTCGCCCTGCACCGCCAGCCGGCGCAGAATCGCCAGGCTGCCGTCGCCGCCGATACCGATCAGGGCGTCGAGATCGAGCGCACGGTACCCTTCGATGACTTCGGCCGAACGATCGCGGAGAGTGCCGTCGGGCATCGGATAGGCGAACGGATCGCCCTTGTTGGTAGTGCCCAGAATGGTGCCGCCGGTGCGCAGCAGAAGACCGGTGAACTCCGCCGGATCGAGAACCTCCGCCGCCACGGGACGGGCCATGAGCCCGGCGGTCCCCTGCCGGATGCCGATCACTTCCCAGCCGTAGCCGTAGACGGCGCGCAGCACGACGGCACGCAACACCGCGTTCAACCCGGCACAATCGCCGCCGCTGGTCAGAATGCCGATGCGTCGAATTTTCTTCATCGTCATGCTCTTCTGCCGATGATCCCGGAATGATCTTTGAACGATCCTTGAACGGTCCCTGAACGCCCCTTGCACCAACCGTCACGGAACCGGATACGCACGCACCCCCGGTCCATTCCCGCGCCTCCGCCAGGAATCCCCGACCCCGGGCAAGTTATGGTACGATCCCTATATATGCGATCGACACCGGTCGCGCGAACAGCGATGGAGCGATTCTCGGAAAAAATGGACGACGCTGATATCGAGCGGTTGAAACGAAGGCTGACGGAACTGAGGACCGAGCACCGGGATCTCGACGACGTCATCGCACGGATCGTCGAATCGCCGACCTGCGACCAGATCCAGGTCAAGCGTCTGAAGAAACGAAAGCTCTTGTTGAAGGATCAGATTGCCCGGATTGAAAGCGTGCTCCTGCCCAACATCATCGCCTGAGCCGTCCCTTGCCCGATCCGGGCGAGCACGGTGAAGAAGCGTGGGCAAGGCGCACTGCCGGGTTCTATCCCGTTCCTGTGGCCGGGATGACGCGGTTCTTTTGCGCGTACATGGCCCGGTCGGCGGCGCTCAGCGCCGCTTCCACGTCTTCGCCGGGCCCGAAAGCGTGGACCCCGCAGGAAATGTCGAAATGAATATCCCGGTCGCCGGCGCATGCCGGCACCTCGAGAATGGCCCGGGTCAGGGACGTCGCCTTTTCGGCCGCGGCCGTCAGATCTGCCTGCGCCAGAATGACGCCGAACTCATCACCCCCCAGACGCCCGACGATGTCGGAGCTGCGCAGATTGGCAAGCAGCGCCTCGGCCACACGGTGCAGAACCGCATCGCCGCCGGCATGGCCGAAGGCAT
>RFLL01000194.1 GCA_003693905.1 Alphaproteobacteria bacterium | reverse complement strand
GTCAACTACAACGGCGTGTGGGCCGCCCTCGGAAAACCGATCTCGGTCTTCGACGTGCACAAGGCCGACTATCACATCGCCGGGTCCGATGCCGCCGGCATCGTGTGGGCCGTCGGCTCCAAAGTTAAACGCTGGAAGGTCGGCGACGAGGTCGTGGTCCATTGCAACCAGACCGACGGTGACGACGAGGAATGCAACGGTGGCGACCCGATGTTTTCGCCCTCGCAGCGCATCTGGGGCTACGAAACGCCGGACGGATCGTTCGCTCAGTTCACCTGCGTCCAGGCCCAGCAGGTCATGGCGCGGCCGCGCCATCTGACGTGGGAGGAAAGCGGCTGCTACGTACTCACCCTGGCCACGGCGTATCGAATGCTGTTCGGCCACCGCCCGCACATCCTGCGCCCCGGCCACAACGTCCTGGTGTGGGGGGCCTCAGGCGGCCTCGGCTCGATGGCGATCCAGTTGATCGCCACCGCTGGCGCCAATGCGATCGGCGTCATCTCCGACGAATCGAAACGCGATTTCGTCATGTCCCTGGGTGCGCGCGGCGTCATCAACCGCAAGGATTTCGATTGCTGGGGGCGGTTGCCCGAGGTCAACGACACCGGCGGCTACGGTGCCTACATGAAGGAGGTGCGCCGCTTCGGCAAAGCCATCTGGGAAATCACCGGCAAGGGCAATGACGTCGATTTCGTGTTCGAACATCCAGGCGAGCAGACCTTCCCGGTCTCGTGCTTCGTGGTCAAACGCGGCGGCATGGTCGTGTTCTGCGCCGGCACCACCGGTTACAACATCACCTTCGATGCCCGTTTTGTATGGATGCGTCAAAAGCGCATCCAGGGCAGCCACTTCGCCAATCTGAAACAGGCCAGCCAGGCCAACCGCCTGGTCATCGACCGGCGCATCGACCCGTGCATGTCCGAAGTCTTCGCCTGGCACGACATTCCGCGCGCCCATACCAAGATGTGGCGCAACCAGCACAAGCCGGGGAACATGGCGGTGCTGGTGCAGGCCAAGCGGCCGGGCCTGCGCACCCTCGAAGACGTGATCGAGGCATGAACGTGGGCATGTCCGCCCCGGCACCGAGCGCACGCGGGCAGGCCGCGGGCGATCTGATCGTACCCGATCTGCCGGCGACGTGCCGCCGGGCCGTGGCCGCAGCCGAGGCGCTGGCGGCGGCGGCGCACGATGCGCTGCGGGGCCGGATCGCCCCCGCAGGGCGGATCGACGCGGCGCGCCTCGAACGCGATCAGTTCGCCGCCCACGGCTATGCCTGGCTGGCAACCTATGTCGCGGCGCTGCGGGAAATGAGCGCGTGGGCGGCGCGCCTCGACGAGGCGGGGGCCTTGCGCGATCTGGAACGCCTCATCCTTCAGGCCGCGTTCGGGGAATACCTCAACCAGATCGCCGGCGGCATCGCGCTGAGCCAGGTCGAGGTCGCGCGCCCCGGCGACATCGGCGTCGACGGCGCGGCGGTGGAGCGCTTCCGCGCCGATCCCGCCGTCGCCGTGCTCGGCGCCCGGGGCCACACCGCCGCCGTGCGTCAGAGACTCGCGGAGCTGCTTGCCGGCGCCCTCGATTCCGGCGATTTCGGCGCCGCGGCGCTGGGCGACGACATGCTCGATCTGATCCGGGACCAGTTCCGCAGAGTGGCCGAATCCCACATGGAGGCGGCCCACCGCTGGCACCGCGAGGACGTTCTGATCCCGCTCGACGTGGTCGCGCAACTGGCCGAGCTCGGCGTGTTCGGCCTCACCGTGCCGGAAGCGTTCGGCGGTTCGGGCCTCGGCAAGACCGCCATGTGCGTGGTGACCGAGGAGCTGTCGCGCGGCTATCTCGGGCTCGGCTCGCTCGGCACCCGTTCCGAGATCGCGGCCGAACTGATCCGCCTCGGCGGCACCGAGGCGCAGAAACGCCGCTGGCTGCCGGGTATTGCCGCGGGCACGATCCTGCCCACCGCGGTATTCACCGAACCGGGCACCGGCTCCGATCTGGGCGCGCTCAAAACCCGGGCCGTGCGCGAAGGCGCGCACTACCGCATCACCGGCAACAAGACCTGGATCACCCACGCCGCGCGCAGCGACATCATGATGCTGCTGGCCCGCACCGATCCGGACGAGCCCGGCTACCGCGGCCTGTCCATGTTCATCGCCGAGAAACCGCGCGGCACCGAGGATGACCCGTTCCCGGCCCCGGGCATGAGCGGCAGCGAGATCCGCGTGCTCGGCTACCGCGGCATGAAGGAATACGAAATCCGCTTCGACAACTTCGTCGTCCCGGCGGAAAACCTGCTGGGCGAAGTCGAGGGAGAAGGTTTCAAGCAGCTGATGGCGACCTTCGAATCGGCGCGGGTGCAGACCGCGGCGCGTGCCGTCGGTGTCGCCCAGTGCGCGCTGGAACTGGGCCTGCGCTATGCTCTTGAGCGGATCCAGTTCGGCAAGCCGATCATCGCCTTTCCCCGGGTGGCCGGGAAGCTGGCGTGGATGGCGGTGGAGACCATGATCGCGCGCCAACTCACCCTGTTCGCCGCCCGCGAGAAGGATTCGGGGCGGCGCTGCGACATCGAGGCCGGGATGGCCAAGCTGCTGGCGGCGCGCGTCGCCTGGGCCAACGCCGACAACTCTCTTCAGATTCACGGTGGCAACGGCTATGCGGAGGAATATCCGATCAGCCGTGTCCTGTGCGATGCGCGCATCCTGAACATCTTCGAGGGCGCAGCCGAGATCCAGGCCCAGGTGATCGCCCGCGGCCTGCTGGCGGGGCGCAACTGAGACCCTGAACCGGGATCCCCGGATCGGCCCGTTCCCGACGCCCGTTCAGCGCACCCGCAGGCGTGTCACCGCCCCGGTCGCCGCCATCGCGATCAGGCCGGCAAGTGCCAAGGCAAGGCCGGAGGGTTCCGGAATCGCATGGGCCCGAAGGGCGGCGACGAAATAGTCCGAATCGTCGCTGAGCGCGGTCACCGTGGTCACCATGAGGTTCGATATCCCTGCAAGCGCGCCGAATCCGATTTCGACTTCGCCCGTGGCGGCA
The DNA here is from genome assembly GCA_003693905.1 of Alphaproteobacteria bacterium. GTDB lineage: Bacteria > Pseudomonadota > Alphaproteobacteria > Kiloniellales > J153 > J153. The sequence continues at coordinate 7,459 of RFLL01000194.1, read as the reverse complement.
TCGACGATGGTCGTCGCAAAGTCGCACACTACGCCGAGGATGCAATCGCCGAGCAGGGCACCATCGACGAACACCCGCAGATCTTCGCTGTCGAAGAACCGGCGCACGGTGATCCCGCGCACCACCACCTGCGGATCGGGCGCAAAGCGCACCGCGGTGAACAGGTCGCTCATCCCGATCACGTCGCGAATCTGGGTATCGTTCACACCCAGTCCTTCGGACGCATCAATGCTCAGCGTGTCGCTGCCGAAGGTGAAAAGGCCGGCCGCGGTGGTGCGCCCGGCGCGCACGTCGAGCGGTCGGCCGTCGACGGTGAGCGTACCGTGCATCGTCCCGTCGAGAGCGGCTGCCGCCGCAGGTGTGCGGAAGTCATAGACGATGGGTGCCGCCCGAACCACCGTAGCCGAGACGGTGGCAATCCCCAGCACGGTACACAGACCGACAAACGGACCGACAAGCACGGTCCTGACACAGGTCCATCGCATGGCCGTCCCCTCTCCTTGGTACGCCGGCCGACGGTGCCGTATTCCACCAAGCCTACGCGCACGGGCCCGGGAATCCCAGAAAAATTGGGGGAATACCTCCGGGCAACGCCCTTGCCGCACGGCAACGTGGTTCTAAATTGTCAGGAGCCGGAGCGTGAAGGCGCATGCGGGCGGCAAGCCCGGAAACCGCGAGGGCGTTTTTTCCATGTCGAAATTTCTGATTACGCTCGGTCTCATTCTGATCGCCCTCGGCCTGCTGTGGCCGCTGGCCCACAAGCTCGGCCTCGGGCGGCTTCCCGGCGATCTGATGTTCGAGCGCGACGGCGTGCGCATCTATGTCCCGCTGGCCACCTCGCTGGTCATCAGCGTCGTCCTGTCGCTTCTGTTCTGGCTCATCAATCGCTGAGCGAACGCCCGCCCCGATCGAGCACACCCGATCGAACCCCCACCTCCGGCCGGCGGCAACACCCGTGGCGGCGACAAATACCCTGGCAGGACGTTGCTCCAGGAGCTATACCCGTAGGCATGAACGGTTTTCTAGTCACCTTGGTCGTCCTGGCCCTGCTGGCGACACTCGGCGTGCTGTTGACCGGTGTCGTCGTCATGCTGCGCGGCGGTGAATTCAACCGCAAGTACGGCAACCGCCTGATGCGCTGGCGCGTGATTCTGCAAGGCAGTGCGCTGCTGCTGCTGGCGATCACGCTGATGCTGGCCAAGGGGTAAGGCGCGCGGCCGTGGTCCGGTTGACCCGCATCTATACCCGGGGCGGCGATGCCGGGCAGACGTCGCTCGGCGACGGCACCCGGGTCGCCAAACACGATGCCCGGGTCGCGGCCTACGGCAGCGTGGACGAAGCCAACGCGGCCATCGGCATGGCACGCCTGCATGTCGAGGGCGAAATCGACGCCGTCCTGGCCCGGGTCCAGAACGACCTGTTCGACCTTGGCGCCGATCTGTGCCGGCCGCAGGCCGAGACGCCGCCCGGCAAGCCTGCGCCCCTGCGTGTGAGCGCGGCCCAGGTCGCCCGTCTGGAGCGGGAAATCGACGCCTTCAACGCCCAACTGGCCCCACTCGACAGCTTCGTCCTGCCGGGTGGCACGCCGGCCGGTGCCAGCCTGCACATGGCGCGCACGATCGCGCGCCGGGCCGAGCGCGACATCACCGCGCTGGCGGCGCACGAACCGGTCAATCCCGAGGTCGTCCGCTATATCAACCGCCTGTCGGATCTGCTGTTCGTGCTTGCCCGCCATGCCAACGACCGCGGGGCGCGCGACATCCTGTGGCAACCGGGCGAAAACCGCTGAAATCGGGCTGTCGGCTGCTGGCCGCCGCTGCGGGTGCGGGGGGCAAAACCCCCCGTTCGGCAGCGATTACGTTCCGTTGACAGCGCACTGGGCATCCTCCTATTGTGCGCCCGCGAAAGGCCCTGGTTTTTCCGGCCGTGCCCCCGGAACGCGGCAGGGCCTTCCCTGATTTGCACCCGCGAACAAACGCAAGCAGGTATGCCATGAAGGTCCTGGTTCCCGTCAAACGGGTCATCGATGCCAACGTCAAGGTGCGCGTCAAGGCGGACCACAGCGGGGTCGAGCTGACCAATGTCAAAATGGCCATGAACCCGTTCTGCGAGATCGCCGTGGAAGAGGCGGTGCGCATGAAGGAAGCGGGCGCGGCCAGCGAGGTCGTCGCCGTTTCGGCCGGTCCGACCCAGGCGCAGGAGACGATCCGCACCGCCCTGGCGATGGGCGCCGACCGCGGCGTCCTGATCCACAGCGACGATCCGCTGGAGCCGCTGGCCGTGGCCAAGCTGCTCAAGGCCGTGGTCGAGAAGGAAGGGGCCGACCTGGTCATCATGGGCAAGCAGGCCATCGACGGTGACAACAACCAGACCGGCCAGATGCTGGCGGCCCTGCTCGGCTGGCCGCAGGGCACGTTCGCCTCGAAGCTGGAGCTTGCCGACGGCGCGATGAAGGTCACGCGCGAGGTCGACGGCGGCCTGGAGATCGTCGAACTCAAGATGCCGTGCGTCGTCACCGTGGATCTGCGTCTCAACCAGCCGCGCTACGCCTCGCTGCCCAACATCATGAAGGCGAAGAAGAAACCGATCGAAACCCTGACCCCGGCCGATCTCGGCGTCGATACGACACCGCGGGTGTCGGTTCTTCAGGTGGTCGAACCGCCGGCACGCAAGGCCGGCGTGAAGGTGGCCAGCGTGGCCGAACTGGTCGACAAACTGCGCAACGAAGCGAAGGTGATCTGATGAGCGTCCTGGTCGTCGCCGAGCACGATAACGCGGCCCTCAAGCCCGCTACGCTCAATACCGTAACCGCGGCCCGGGAACTGGGCGGCGATGTCCACGTTCTGGTCGCCGGACACCAGTGCCGGAGCGCGGCCGAGGCCGCGGCGAAGATTCCGGGCGTGGCCAAGGTTCTGATCTGCGACGCGCCCGAATATGCCCACGGGCTGGCCGAAAACGTGGCGCCGCTGATCGCCAGGCTGGCCCCCGATTACGGCCATGTCCTGGCACCGGCCTCGACCTTCGGCAAGAACGTGATGCCGCGCGCCGCCGCCCTGCTCGACGTGCAGCAGATCTCCGACATCAGCGCCATCGAGGCGCCCGACACCTTCGTGCGCCCGATCTATGCCGGCAACGCGCTGGCCACCGTGCGCTCGGGCGATGCCATCAAGATCATCACCGTGCGCGCCACCGCCTTCGACGCGGCCCCGGAAGAGGGCGGCTCGGCCCCGATCGAGGCCGTGGAGCCGACCGGGGAGGCCGGCCTGTCGCGCTTCGTCGGCCAGGAACTGACCAAGTCGGAACGCCCGGAGCTGACCACCGCCGATATCGTGATTTCGGGCGGACGCGGCATGCAGAGCGGCGAAAACTTCGCCATGCTGGAGCGCATCGCCGACAAGCTGGGGGCCGCCGTCGGCGCCAGCCGCGCCGCCGTCGATGCCGGCTTCGTGCCCAACGACTATCAGGTCGGGCAGACCGGCAAGGTGGTGGCGCCCAACCTCTATATCGCCGTCGGCATCTCCGGCGCCATTCAGCACTTGGCAGGAATGAAGGATTCCAAGGTCATCGTCGCCATCAACAAGGATGAAGAGGCGCCGATCTTCCAGGTCGCCGACTACGGGCTGGTCGCGGATCTGTTCCAGGCCATTCCGGAGCTTGAAAAGGCGCTCGATCAATAGCGATCACCAACGTCCCGCGGGCGGGTCCGGGCGGCACCCATCCGTCACATCTCGTTCTTGCAGCGAAAAGGTACACGATCCATGGCCGAACAACCCGTTGCCAACGGCGACACGATCGACATCAAATCCGTCGGCGTGATCGGCGCCGGCCAGATGGGCAGCGGCATCGCGCACGTCTGCGCCCTGGCCGGATACGACGTCAAGATGTCGGACGTCGCGCGCGAAAATCTCGACAAGGCGGTGGCCACCATCACCCGCAACATGGATCGACAGGTCGCCAGCGGTCGCATCACCGAGGCCGACAAGCAGGCGGCCCTCAAGCGCATCGAAACGGGAACCGAATTGTCGCTGTTTCGCGACTGCGACATCGTGATCGAAGCGGCAACCGAGAACGAAGAGGTCAAGCGCGAGATCTTCAAGGCCCTGTGCAAGGAGCTCAAACCCGCGGCGATCATCTGTTCCAACACCTCGTCGATTTCGATCACCCGTCTGGCGGCGGCCACCGATCGTCCGGAACGGTTCATGGGCATGCATTTCATGAACCCGGTGCCGGTGATGAAGCTGGTCGAGCTGATCCGCGGCATCGCCACCGACGAGACGACGTTCCGAACCGTGCGCGCCTTTGCCGTCAAGCTCGGCAAGACGCCGGCGGTGGCCGAAGACTTCCCCGCCTTCATCGTCAACCGCATTCTGCTGCCGATGATCAACGAAGCGGTCTATACCCTCTACGAGGGCGTGGGCTCGGTCGAATCGATCGACACGGCGATGAAGCTGGGCGCCAACCACCCCATGGGGCCGCTGGAACTGGCCGATTTCATCGGCCTCGACACCTGCCTGGCGGTGATGCACGTCCTTTACGAAGGCTTGGCCGATTCCAAGTACCGCCCGTGCCCGCTGCTGGTGAAATACGTCGAGGCCGGCTGGCTCGGCCGCAAGACAGGGCGCGGTTTCTACGACTACGGCGGCGAGACGCCGGTACCGACCCGCTGAGGCCGGGCGCCGCGCGGCGCCCGGATCAACCGCCGGGGACGGTGCCTGCCGCCGTCGACTGCGAGCGCGTTCCCGAGCGCGCCGGTTTGCCGAGATAGTGCCGCAGCAGCGCGACGGCTTCCGGCCCGTCCCATTCCGCCGGCCCGTTCACGACCCCGACGATGCCGCCACCGCGCTCGATGATGTAAGTCGTCGGCAGTCCCGACAGGCCGAGCGGGCGCGCCAGTTTCCACTTCGGATCCAGATAAAGGCCCATCCGGGTGAGGCCGAGCTTTTTGGCGAAGGGGGCCACCACCTCGCGGCCGCCGCGATCCAGAGAGATCGCCACAACCGCCAGTCCTTCCGCTCCCAGCGCCGCCTGCAGGCGATCAAGCGAAGGCATCTCGCGGATGCACGGCGGGCACCACGTGGCCCAGAAATTGAGGACCACCACCTTGCCGTGGAAATCGCTCAGTCGCACCGCGTCCCCGTTCAGGTCCCGAAACGCCACCGGCGGCGCTTTCGCCGGTGGGTCCAAGGGGTTAAAGTAGGTTGCGAACGGGCCCTCCAGGGGCGGCGTATCGGCCACGGCGGGGGCGGCGATGCCCAGTCCGGCCAGAATCGACCACAGGGCCAGAACAAGGAACCGGGCGCGGCGGCGACGGTTTTTGATCGACATGGGCGGCCTCGTCGTAAATGAACGTCAGGTACGAATTGGTGCGGGCATGAACCCAACAGGCGAGCGGAACTCGGGCCACGATGCCGGGTCGCCACCGGAAGACCGGTCCCCGGCGACCTCGGCCAATACCATGTGGGGCGGCCGTTTCGACCTCGGGCCGGCCGAGGCGATGCAACGCATCAACGCCTCGATCGACTTCGACCGTCGGCTTTACGCCCAGGATATCGCAGCTTCGAAGGCGCATTGTAACATGCTCGTCGCGCAGGGCATCATCCCTCGCGAAGATGGCGCCGCCATCTGCGAAGGGCTAGACACGATTGCGCGAGAAATCGCCGAAGGCCGCTTCACCTTCCGCCGCGATCTCGAAGACATCCACATGAACATCGAAGCGCGGCTGCGCGAGCTGATCGGCGAGGCGGCCGGACGCCTGCATACGGCACGTTCGCGCAACGATCAGGTGGCGACCGACTTCCGTCTCTGGGTCCGCGATACGATCGACGCCCTCGACGAAGCCCTGCGTGCCCTGCAGGCCGCCCTCATCGACCAGGCCGAGACTCACGCCGACACCGTGATGCCCGGCACCACCCACCTGCAACCGGCGCAACCGGTGACTTTCGGCCATCACCTGCTGGCCTATGTCGAGATGATCGGGCGTGATCGCAGCCGTCTGCGCGATGCCCGGGCGCGGCTCAACGAATGTCCGCTCGGCGCCGCCGCCCTGGCCGGCACCTCGTTCCCCGTCGACCGGGCGGCCACGGCGGCGGCGCTGGGCTTCGACCGGCCGATGGCCAATTCCATGGATGCCGTTTCGGACCGGGATTTCGCGCTCGACTTCCTCGCCGCCGCGGCGATCCTGGCCATGCACCTGTCGCGTCTGGCCGAGGAACTGGTCCTGTGGTGCACGCCGGCTTACGGCTTCATCACCTTGTCCGATGCCTATACCACGGGCAGCTCGATCATGCCGCAGAAGCGCAACCCCGATGCGGCCGAACTGATCCGCGCCAAGACGGGACGCATCGCCGGGGCGTTCCAGACCCTCCTCACCGTGATGAAGGGGCTGCCGCTGGCCTATGGCAAGGACATGCAGGAAGACAAGGAACCGGTGTTCGACGCCGCCGAGACCCTGAACCTGGCGGTCGCCGCGATGACCGGCATGATCCGCGACATGACGGCGAACCCGGCGGCGATGCGGGCCGCCACCGAGGCCGGGTTCCTGACCGCCACCGACCTTGCCGACTGGCTGGTGCGGGTCCTCGGGCTGCCGTTCCGCGACGCCCACCACGTGACCGGGGCCATCGTGCGCCGGGCCGAAGCGCGCGGTTGCGACCTGGCCGAGCTGCCGCTGGCCGAGATGCAGGCGGTGGAGCCGCGCATCACCGAAGCGGTCTACGAGGTTCTGAGCGTCGAACGCGCCGTCGCCAGCCGCACCAGTGCGGGCGGCACCGCCCCCGACCAGGTGCGCTCGGCCATCGCGCAGGCGCGGGAGCGGTTCCTGTGAGCCGGCGGCTGCCGTCTTTCTGGCTGCGCTTGGCGCTCGCCGGGCTCGTCGTCGCCGCGATTGCGGCTTGCGGCAAACGCAGCGAGCTGGCGCCGCCGGAAGGCGAGGAATCCCGCTACACCTATCCGCGCCCCTACCCCGACCCGGCCTCGGTCCTGCCACCCGATGAGTCGGAATCGGCGCCGGCCTCGCGCGAGGTGCCGACCACCGCCGGCGACCTGTCGCCGTTCCCGGACAGCCGCCGTACGACTACCTACGGTCAACCCCCGGTGCAATGATGGCCGGCGACCAGATCAAGGGCGCATTCGCCTATCGCGACGGCCTGCTCCATGTCGAGGACGTGCCGGTCCCCGCCCTTGCCGAAGACGTCGGCACGCCGTTCTACTGCTACGCCACCGCGGCCATCGAAGACGCCTACCGGACCTTCGCGGCGGCGCTTTCGGACCTGCCCGCCACCATCTGCTATGCCCTCAAGGCCAACGACAATCTGGCGGTGGTGCGCACACTGGCCCGCCTCGGGGCCGGGGCGGATGTGGTCTCGGAGGGGGAATTGCGCGTCGCGCTGGCCGCCGGCGTGCCGGCCGCACGTATCGTTTTCGCTGGTGTCGGCAAGACCGCGGCCGAGATGGCTGCCGG